>JANMJN010000561.1:0-3346 GCA_031371355.1 Saprospiraceae bacterium | reverse complement strand
CCTTAAAATTGATGGCAACGGGACATTCAAGCAAAATTTCGGCGTTGGGCAGATTGCACGCTTTATGGACGCTTGAAGGTTTGAATGAAATAAGTAAAGAGGTCATTCATTTCGCTTTAAAAGATGAAGATGCGCAAATCCGCCGCGCCGCGATTTGGATTAGCGAACACTATATCAACCAAAATGACAATGAGATGATTGCCCAAGTCGGTCAACTGATGAACGACAATAACTATGATGTCAAAACACAAATCCTTTTATCATTGGGCGCAAGCAAAAATGAGTTGGCAAAGCAGATCGTTCAAGATCTTTTAAGCCAAAACCCAAACAATCAAATGCTGAAAAGCACAAAAGCCAGTATTGATAGAAATGAAGATGCGAAAATATATGGTGTCAAACTCGCTGGCTTCTCCCCTGCTGATAGAAAATTGATATTAAATGGTGCTGAAATCTATCAATCCATGTGTTCGCCTTGTCATGGTGGCGATGGTAAAGGTTTGCCGACCAATGCCGCACCAGCGTTAAGAGGCGCAAAACACATTAACACCGAAAAAGCCACTGCCATCAGAATTTTATTACATGGTTTAAAAGGACCGATTGAAGGCAAAACCTATCCAAGCGAAATGGTTTCGATGAAAGACAATACGGATGAATGGATTGCTTCGGTATTGAGTTATGTCCGCTATGAATTTGTAGGTACGCGGATAAGATTCAACAAAACCTGGGAATCTCCTGTCATTCAACCCGACGATGTCAAAAAAATAAGAATGCAACATGCTAAAGTGAAAAAGGCTTGGACGATAGCAGATTTGGAAAAATTATCTGCCGTTTCTACAAAAACCAATTAAAAACTTTAAGTTTGTGAAAAACAACCCCCTCAGTATGCTGGAGGTTTTAGCGCAAAAAAACAATATGAATGACCAAAATATTTAAACAATGAAAAAATTACACATCAATCGGCGCACTTTCATCAAAGGAGCAACCGCAACCTTAGCATTATCAGCCATAGGCGCAAAAGCCGCCCATGTATTAAACCCCGCCAAAACATACCGCGTCGGTTTGATAGGTACTGGCTGGTATGGCAAAAGTGATTTGTTCAGACTCATTCAAGTAGCCGATGTGGAAGTCATTGCGCTCTGCGATGTGGATAAAAATATGCTCAAAACAGCCGGCGATTTGGTCAGTAAACGCCAAAAATCCAAGGCTGTACCAAAACTGTATGGTGATTACCGCAAAATGTTGACAGAGAACAAGTTAGACATTGTGCTCATCGGCTCACCTGACCATTGGCACGCTTTACAAGCCATTGATGCTTTGCGTTCTGGGGCGCATGTCTATGTTCAAAAACCTATCAGCGTGGATGTTATCGAAGGCGAAGCCATGGTAGCAGCGGCACGCAAATACAACAAGGTGGTGCAAGTAGGCACGCAGCGTAAAAGCACACCACACCTCATTGATGCGAAAAAAAACATCGTAGATGCGGGTTTATTAGGAAAAGTCTCACACGTCGAAATGTGTTGTTATTTCCACATGCGGAACAACGGAAACCCGCCTGTGGTACCCGTTCCAGACTTTTTAGATTACGACATGTGGACAGGTCCCGCGCCTCTGCGTCCTTATGATGGCATACCACATAAAAGATGGTGGCGCACATTCATGGAATACGGCAACGGCATCACAGGAGATATGTGTATTCACATGTTTGACACGGTTCGTTGGATGCTCCATTTAGGTTGGCCTCAACGCATCGTCTCTACGGGCGGTATTTATGTTCAAAAAGAAGGCAAATCGAATATTTCAGATACGCAAACAGCGATTTTTGAATACAAAGACCTCAATTGTGTCTGGCAACATCGGTCGTGGGGAACACCTGCAAATCCAGAATATCCTTGGTCTTTTACGCTCTATGGTGACAAAGGAACGCTGATTGCCAGCACCATGCAGTACGATTTTATCCCACAAGGGAAAGAAAATGGTGAAAAAATACACAAAGACGTTGTTTTTGAAAAAGAAAAATACCCTGAAGATCTCACCGAAGCAGACATTGAACTCAATGCCGCACCCGCAACAAGGGGGCACATGCTCGATTTCATAAAAGCCATAGAAAATAAGACAAAACCTGTGGCTGATATTGAAGAAGGGCATATTTCAACGGCAAGTTGCATTTTAGCAAATATGTCTATGAAATTAGGCGGTCGTCCTTTGGTGTATGATGCCCAAAAACGCATAGTCGTCGGCGACAAAGAGGCAACGGCTTTATTGCGGCGAAAGTATCGCACGTCTTGGATTCATCCAGAAGTAGAAAAGGTGTAATGCTTAATCTCATTTGGGGTCTGAAAGACAAAGCCGTTTCGATAACACATCGAAACAGCTTTTTTTATGGGTTGTCTTTTTTTGTACGCACGTTATACTGAGGGGGGTAAAAATTGTAATATCAAAAAAATACCAAATTATAAAAATAACTAATTAAAATATTTGGACTTTACAATGTTGTTATATTATATTTGTTTTATCATAAAGATAAAACGTCCAACGCAACAACAACTTAGACAAGAAACATCCATTTTATATCCCATTTTTTCTAACTCTTAAAACACCATAGGACATGGCACCAAGAGAAAGAGCGTCGGTTATTGCCGACATTATCAGCACTAACGCTGCACCGAATCCTAAAGAGACACTCGTCTTTACCAAAATGGCTGAAACAGGCTTAGCCATTGCTGATTATTTCAGCGATTTTACCAAAATCACCGAAGGGGCAAAGTCAATCAGTGACGACACCGATGCCACACTTTTTTTTGTGGTAGATGCTTACAAAGGGATGCTGATGTTTCCTGAAATCTTGTCGGCAAGATTCGACAAAGAGGATTTTACGCTCAAAATCATGGGGTTGATGCACTTCTTTCTCTTCAAGAGTAAGATGCAAGAAATCCTTAACAATCAATGGGACACCAGCGTGATGATTTGTAAAACCGATGCATTGTTCTATGCCAATAAGTTTTATGACATCATTACAAAGGAAAAAGACCCTAAGTACAAGCCTTTGGCGGACAGTATGAGAGCGTATTACAAAAGAACCAAGAAAGGCGATAAAAACAATGGCGATAAGCCCTCGGATGATAACGCAACGACTTAATGTCTTTTTTTCGGATTAATGGACAAAGCCGTCTTGACATGTTCGGGACGGCTTTTTTTATAGATTGGGTTGTGCATTTTACCTTACCCCCATTGAAGTTTTACCTGATCAAGGTAAAATTTTACCTTACACCATTGAAGTTTTACCTGATCAAGGTAAAATTTTACCTTACCCCCACTGAAGTTTTACCTGATCAAGGTAAAATTTTAC
>JANMJN010000521.1:0-1962 GCA_031371355.1 Saprospiraceae bacterium | reverse complement strand
GTTTATAAATTTATTAAATTATGAAAAAAACTGTCTTTCAATTTTTAATACTAACCGTCTTCGCAACGGCTTGTAATGGTCAACAACCAGCGAACCGAGCGCATGCTCAAAATCCGAAATTTGACAAAACAATAGCCAATTGGTTGTCATTTTCTGTCAAAACGGTTAGTCCAAATGACGTTAAAAAGATGCCCGACGCCGTCCTGCTCGATGCCCGCGAACGAGAAGAATACGATGTCAGCCACTTGCCCAACGCCGTATTTGTGGGTTACAAAGATTTTGAAAAAAAGGCATTGGCTAATGTCCCCAAAGAGCAGCCCATCGTCGTCTATTGCTCTATCGGTTATCGGAGTGAAAAGATTGGTGAAAAGTTGCAAAAAATGGGTTTTACAAATGTCCATAATCTCTACGGTAGTATCTTTGAATGGGTGAATGAAGGCAATCAAGTCGTTGATAATCAAGGAAATACGACTAAAAAGGTACATACTTTTAATAAATCTTGGAGCAAATGGGTTGATGAAGGGAAAGCGGAAAAGGTTTGGTAAATTAGTATTGAAAAACATTTAGATAGTTTTGTTATTAGCGTATCTTTAATTTTCTGAAAAATGGCTTACTTTTGTTCTAAAATAACTAAAAAATGAGACTTGTTTTAAACATTGATGAACACCGCATCAACTTCTTTTTAGAGTTGCTGAATAATCTTGATTTCGTGTCTATCGAAAACGATGCGCCCGAATTGTCGTTTGAAGAAAAGCAATTTATTGAAGACCGATTGCTTCATCATATTCAAAATAACGATAAATCAATTCTTTGGCATGATTTGAAATTGCAACTCGAAAAACAATGACCTATACTATCCGCTTTTCTCAATTAGCTTCTGATGACTTGACAGAAGTTTTGGGTTGGTACAAAGAACAAAACGCTGAGGGATTACACAAACGATTTATTGAAGCACTATCGCAAGTATTGAAGCGCTTGGAAAACAATCCCGAATCCAATCCGATTGTCCACAAGAATGTGAGACAGGCTTTACTCAAAAAATTCCCATACAAAATTCTTTACACTTTCGACAACGCTATAGTTGAGGTACTCGTTATTGCCGTCATTCACCAAAAACGCGACCCGAAAATTTGGCAAGGTCGGACATAGAACCTCCGTCAGTAAAAAATAGTTTTTTATCAAACAATATAAAAAATCAGAAAAATCACAGACTTTCAACGTAGCAGCTCACACAAAAAGTTTTTTAGATAAAATACTGAGGAGTGTGGCCAAACAGTTTTCTTAAATTTATCAACATTATTAAAATTAATAAGACATGACCAAATATATACTCCTATTCAATTTATTGACTGTCAATATTTTACTTGCACAAAAAGCAAAAGTTGACCTCATCTTTCACAATGCACACATCTATACCGTCAATGAGCATTTTGACAAAGCAGAAGCCCTTGCCATTAAAGATGCCAAAATCGTTGCCGTCGGTGCAAGCCGTGATATCTTGAAAAAATACAAGGCGAATAAAACAGTAGATGCGGGTGGCAAAACAATTGTCCCTGGCTTGATTGATGCTCATGCTCATTTTTATGGTTATGGCAGCACGTTACAAACAGTCAATTTAGTGGGTACAAAAAGCTGGGAGGATATTTTGGATAAATGTCAAGCGTTTGCGAAGCAACATACTGAGGGGTGGCTTATGGGTCGTGGTTGGGACCAAAATGATTGGGAAGTAAAAGAGTATCCGACAAAAGAAAAATTGGATGCGCTGTTTCCAAAACGTCCTGTTATTCTGACGCGGGTAGATGGCCATGGCGCTATTTGTAATCAAGTCGCACTTGATTTGGCGAATATAACGGCAAGGCAAACATTGGTAGGTGGTGAAATTGTGACTAAAAATGGCGTATTAACGGGCGTTTTGGTGGATAATGCCATTGGTTTGGTACGTTCAAAAATTCCGCAACCGAC
>JANMJN010000509.1:0-1794 GCA_031371355.1 Saprospiraceae bacterium | reverse complement strand
CCTAAATGAAATTGAAAAGCATTTTTCCGTGTCGTACATTTTGGGCTGCGTCCTTCTATTTTCATATTGATATAACCACTTTGCCAAGCCCAATACATGCCTTTTGTTGGGTCTAAATCACCACTTAAAGCACCCGAAACGCTTGTTAAACTGTCAATACCGATATTAAAACGCATTTTTTTGATGTTTTTATGAGTCAGATTGGATAATGAAATCATCAAAGTAGAAGGCTCAAAAGCGTCTATCAAATGTGCTTTCTCGGCATCGGCATACACCTGCCCATCGTTGCTTTCAAACTGAATGGCAGATATATAAAACCGTATATTATCAAATTGAAGTGAATCGCCATTTGTGGTTATATACCATTGCCCTTCTCGAATGGTCTCATTGCCAAACATCGGACTTATGGTTAAATTGGATTGTACCTTATTGTTTTGAGCAAAACTTTGACAAATCCAAGCGTATAAGGCGATAACTAAAAACGTGTTTTTCATCAATGTATATAGCTTTAATATTCACGTTTTGCAAATTTTATCATTCATCAGTCTCTCTTAGGCGGAGGCTTTCGGTCTGAATTTGGGTTCAATATACGTTGAACAGAACGGAATAGCATGGTATCCAATTTTGATTGTTGTTCAGGCGTACAGATTTTACGGACATCTTCCCAATGGTGAAAAGTCATGAGTTCTATTTCCTCTTGCAAAAGCCCAATTTGATGCACGGTTGAGTCAATCGAAACAGGGTTTGGGGCATACAATACTTTCCTCTTATCTGATATCTGTCTTAAAAGATCGCCATGTTTTTCATGATGATGTTTCTTTAATAGTTCAAAAGCCGCCAACTGTTTACCATTGAATTGTAGTTCTTGTTGCAATAAATCACGAGGCGGCGGTTTACGTCCGTCATCTGGTGATGCAAATTTCAACCAAAAGAAAATTAAGGTTGTGACATTGAGAAGCAAAGCCGCGATGACGATGTATTTAAGTCCATTATTTTTCATCTGATAGGGTCATTTGATTATCAAAATAGGTGTTGTATAACATTTGCTCAGTACTGACCTTTTCGACATTAAGTTTTTTAGTATGTACAAATAGTATAAGCGAGACATTGACCACACCGATTATCAGCAATAAAGCCGCACCCACTGTTAATTGTTGACGTGTTCTTGTCCTCTGAATTCGTTCTTGTACAATGCGCTCACGTACCTTATTATACATGCCTTCGGGGGCAGATTTAGAACGTTGTTGAAGCTTTTTGTTGTCGAAATTATCCATTTTATTTAGGTTTTATATTTTAGAAACCAATAAAAAACAAAACTTGCGGATACGGGTCTATTTCTTCAAATATTTTTGTAAATTCTGTTTGGCTCTAAAAAGAAGGGATTCTACTGAGGGGGTCGTTGTTTGCATCACTGCAGCAATTTCAGCATAAGACAAAACTTCTAATTGCCGCAGGACAAAGGCTGTTTTCTGTTTTTCAGGCAATTGATCAATGGCACGGTAGAGACTTTCAGATAGCTCTTTGTTTTCTAAAAGAATGCCAGGATGAACAAAATCGGGGGCATGATCAATAGGAGAGAGGTTGAAAATAGACAACACCGCACCCAAACGCTTTTTGGCTTTCTTAAAGCGCAGATGATTCAGGGCTTTATTGGTTGCGATGCGGTAAATCCATGTAGAGAGTTTGGATTGCCCTTTAAAGTTTTCGATGGATAAAAATACTTCAACAAAGACCTCTTGTGTCAAATCTTCTGCTTCCGCTTCAGATTGAAGCATGTACAAAATGGTGTTGTAG
>JANMJN010000460.1:0-2046 GCA_031371355.1 Saprospiraceae bacterium | reverse complement strand
TAAATGTTTTGCCGACCAAAATGGCTCGGCACGGATTGCCAAAACTTCACCAGATATGGCTTTACCAATTCAGTCTTATCGTTGGTCAACAGGTGAAACGGGACAAACAGCTTTTAAATTAAAAGGAGGCGAAAATACCGTTACGCTCATTGATGCAAATGGCAAAACCTGTGTGGCGCGTGCTATTATGACTGAACCAGCAAAACTTGTTGCATCCATCAAAGATGATACAAAAGCAAAAACAGCAGAAGCCATCATTGCTGGCGGTGTTACACCTTATTCTATCCGTTGGATACCAAGCAGTGATACAGCTAAAAAAATATCTGTTCCAAAATCAGGAACGGTTTATCTCTTTGTTTCTGACCGTAATGGCTGTAATGCAACAGCAGAAAAAGATTATATATATGATGTCGATTGCCTCATTGGTTCATCTGTATTGTCGCCCAATGACGATAGTCGCAACGAGTCATTCAAAATCAATGGTTGTGACTTGAAAAACATTCGCCTTGAAGTGTATAGCCGTTGGGGACAATTGGTTTATGAAAAAAACAATTACACAAATGGCTTGTGGCAAGGCAATGACCAAGACGGAACGGCTGGAAAGCAACTGCCTGAAGGTGTTTATATGTACATAATGAAGGCAACTGATTCAGCTGGACAACCCATTTTAGGCAAAGGCACTGTAACAATCGTTCGTCAATAAATGGGATTTAGGATATTAGGATATTGAGTTATTTTTAGCAAAAGTACCCCCCTCAGTATTTTTATATAAAACAGCTCAATATTCTAATATCTTATCATCCTAATATCCTAAATCTAATAAAATTTCAATAAAATGAAAAAATCATTACTCATTATATTGCTTGCAACGGCTTTCATAGCTAAAGTATCAGCACAAGACGAAGCGGTTTTTGGACATTATCTCATCAATCCCGTCTTGATCAACCCTGCATTTTCAGGGGCATCAGGTAAATATCAACTTTTTGGACATCTCCGCAATCAATGGACAGGTTTCCCGGGGCAACCTACGACTTATGCCCTAAGCGCTAATGCACCGCTTGCACAAAATGTAGGACTCGGTGCTTTGCTGCTGAATGAAAAATTCGGCTTGCTGAATCGCACCCGTGCACAGTTGTCTTATGCCTATCACTATGATAATGCCAAAAAAGGCTTTAAAGCAGGTTTTGGTTTTTCAACCGAATTTCATTCGACACGCCTCGACGGGTCAGTGAGCCAAGACCCATTTTTTGAAGCAGGCGACCGCGTTGTTGAAGCCAATATGAAAAATGTTTCTTTTTTCGATGCAACAGCAGGTGGATATGTGATTATAAATGAGAAAGCCACATTGAGTCTTGCGTTGCCTAACCTTATTCGTGCACGTTTGGGCGTGGTGTCAAATGATTCTGTAACAAAAGAAAAGTCTTTCTTAAAGCAATTCATTTTTTCAGGCGGTTATAAAATCCAAATGGATAGAATGAGCTTTGAACCATCATTGGTTGCTCGAAAGGTTTATCAAGCACCTTTTGAAGTAGATTTAAATATGGTTGCTCGTTTCTTTGACGATAGATTTTTACTCGGTGTATCTATGCGCCCGGGTAATAGTGGCAATATTGGTTTGATGGTCGGTACAAAGCAGGATTTTTTCCAAATATATTACGCCTACAACAGTTCGCTTGCAGAAGTCAAAACGTACAGCCGTCAAGCACATGAAATTACGCTTGGCTTGGAATTCAATCGTAAACAATCAGAGGCACAGTCGCCAACAGAAAAGAAGAAAAAAAGATATAAAAATTAAATATGAAATATGAAATATGAAATACTTAACTCAAAGTAAATGAATTTTTCATAGAAATACTGAGGGGTGTAAGAATTAGAAATTGCACAGCCAATTCATATTTCATCATTCATATTTCATCATTCATATTTCATATTTCATATTTTTCAAGATATTGGTTTTTGGGATGGCCCCTTTACCCGTTCAGGTGGGTGAGGGGCTTTTCAATTTAGGTTGTATTGTTGTATTGCTATATTGTTAAATGGTTGTAT
>JANMJN010000432.1:0-6043 GCA_031371355.1 Saprospiraceae bacterium | reverse complement strand
GACGAATTTTCTCAAAATGGGTAATTTTAGCTACAAAAATGTCTAAAATGGGCTGGCATAATTCTTTAACAACCGTAAACAGAAACTTTATTACTAAACTTTAAAAGCATTTAACTATGAAAAAGATACTTTTTGGATCTGTACTTTCAACCGTTTTCATTTTACTAACGCTTATGTCTTGTAGCAACGAGCCACCTAAAAGCGAATTGGAAAAGAAATCGGAAAATTTGGCAGAAGCCGCCAAGGATTTCGGTAAAGAAGTCGGTGAATCAACTAAAACGGCAGGCGAAGATATGAAAGATGCGGCTCATGACATGAAAAAAGACATGGATAAAACGCGCAAACAAATGAAAGAAGATATTGACGCATCTATCTCAAATATCAATAAAAAAATAGCAGAAACCGATAAGAAGATGGAGAAAGCCGCTAAAAAACAAAAAGAGGCTTGGGCTCAAGAAAAGAAAGATTTGATAGCCGCACGTGAACGACTGAATGAAAATTTAAAAGACATTGGTCATGATATGAAAGACGGCTGGAATGAATTTGCTGCTAATGTGAAACAGACATTAAAAGAAGTGAATGATAAAATTAATCAATAAAACGTAAAGCTATGAATAAGCAATCATTTACCGTGAGGTCTATACTGATACTGAATCTCATCTTTTTCCTCGGGATGTTATTTATCAATTATGAGTCCTTTGTGGGGCATATCAATGGCGTATCAATCGATGTGTTATCTGATAAATACATTAACTTATTTACACCCGCACCCATCACTTTTTCTGTGTGGGGAGTCATTTACTTAGGCTTATTTCTGTATGTCATCTGGCAGTTAAAATCAGTTTTCCATAAAAACATTGCGCCAAATGTCTATATGGTCGCGCAAAAAATAGGTGTGCTCTTTTTATTATCTTGCGTTTTTAACGCTGCATGGCTATTTGCATGGCACTACGATAAGTTGCTTTTTTCGACCTTAATTATGGCAGGTCTTCTTTTCACACTTATCGAAATTAACCGCTCCATCAGTTTTGAGTTAACATCGACTCCGAACTATCGGATGTATTTGAAAATACCTTTTGGTCTGTATTTAGGTTGGATTTCGATAGCGATGATTAGCAATGTAGCCGCTTATTTGACTAAAATTGAATGGAATGGTTTCGGTCTCGACCCGCGCTTTTGGCAAATGACAATGGTGCTTTTCGCAACCATCATCACTTGTTGGAGTGTTATCAAATTAAATAATGTCGCTCATGGGATTATTGTTTTGTGGGCACTCGGCGGGATATTAATGATTCGTTTAGCCGATTCGATACCGTCATTATCCATGAATTTGCTCGTTACACTCTGCGCATTGCTGGTTTTATTTACCACACTCAATCGCACAAAGTACTGGGCTATTTAAAAAGGTTTATAGTAATTTGTTCAATAATGCTGTCCGTTTTCAATTAATAATTGAAAGCGGATTTTTTTTTATTCGTCCAGTTATTATACCTAAATTCCTTCAATTTGGGGAATTGTTTCCCCAAATTTCCCCACAATGCAGACATACTGAGGGGGTAAATACTGTGGCAAGGTTTTTTAAGTAGTATTATTATAAATCATTAAATTATATATTTTAAAAACTAGAAAAAATGAAAAAAGTAATTGTAGTAATCCTCATGTTCGTAATGGCAACCGTTTCAACAACAAGCCTTCAAGCTCAAGCGAGTATTCGCGGCGGTATCAACATTGCCAGTATGTCAGCCAATGCAACTGAAAAAAATTATAAGGACTATGAAAACCAATCCATTTTTGGTTTCCAGTTTGCTGTAGCAATGCCCTTTAAAATCTCCAACAATGTTGCAATTCAACCAGAGTTGGTCTTTATTCAAAAAGGCGGTAAATCGCAATATATTACGGACGAAAACAACAAGTATATTTCAACTTTCACGTCCAACTATATAGAGGTTCCCGTTTCTTTGAAATTGGGTTTGGGCAACACTTCTGGCGAGGGCATCGGTTTTTATGTCTTAGGCGGTCCTTACGTCGGTATTGCTTTGAATGGCAAGTACAAAAATGAGTTAACAGTCTTAGGAATCACTTCTACATCTAACAAAACAGTGGATTATTCCAATGATTCGAACACTGAAAAAAGGATTGACTGGGGTTTTAACGTTGGTGCAGGTCTGTCATTAGGCAAAATGTATCTTGAAGGTCGTTACAACTTGGGTATCAACAACTTATTAGATGACAATGCCTCAAATTCAAGTTCGAGTGCACCTTATCGCCGCAATCGGGGCATCGGTTTGACAGTAGGCGTTCATTTTTAAGCCCCTTTTAGGGCTATCTCAAAAACTAATCCGACATTTAAAACACAATACCTTGGCGGAGTGATGTAAATCACTCCGCCATTTTCTGTTCAAGTATATCATTTCCCCTTTCTATCTTTACCCAATAAAGGTGTCAAAAGTATTTTCACACATCAAATCATCAAATATGAAAAACCATATTCTTCTTTTATGTTTTGTTGTCCATTCGCTGCCCATTTTGGCGCAAAAAACATCTATTAACCAAGTAAAACAAGCCATTCAAGACAAATGGACAACGGTCACTGGCAGTTTCGCCGTTGCTTTTAAGGACTTAAAAACGGGTCAAACCTTGTTTATCAATGAAAAAGAGAATTTTCATGCAGCCAGCACCATGAAAACACCTGTAATGATTGAGGTTTTTAAACAAGCCAAAGCAGGTCTTTTCTCTATGAAGGATTCCATTCCTTTAAAAAACAACTTCAAAAGCATTGTGGATGGCAGTCCTTTCAGTTTGAATATTGCTGATGACAGTGCGGACAGTATTTATCAAAAAATAGGTCAAAAAATGACGATTTATGATTTGACTTACCAGATGATTATCCGCAGCAGCAACTTGGCAACCAATGTTTTGATTGATTTGGTCAATGCCCAAAACGTCAATGCCACCATGCGCACTTTTGGCGCAAATGACATACAAATACTGAGGGGGGTAGAAGACACCAAAGCCTTTAACGCAGGACACAACAATACGGTCACCGCTTACGATTTGATGTTGATTTTTGAAAAAATAGCCAAGCATAAAGCCGTGAACAAACGGGCATCGAAAGAAATGATTAAGATATTGACTGACCAGCATTTTAATTCCATTATTCCTTCAAAATTACCCAAAACGGTTGTTGTAGCACATAAAACAGGCAGTATCACAGGCGTACAGAACGATTCTGGCATTGTTTATTTGCCTGATGGACGCAAATATGTCGTTGTTCTTTTATCAAAAGGTTTGACGGATGTGAAAGCGGGTGTTGCGGCATTGGCAGATGTTTCTGAGATATTGTATCAATACGTGGCTTTTTAGCTCAAAAAGAGCGTTTATACTGAGGGGGGCGTTTTGGCTTTCTGTCAAATAAACCAAGCAACCGCTACATCTTCTATCGCAAAGCCTATAGATTCAAAAACGGTCTTTTTATGTACATCAATGACGACTTTGCTTGTCAGAACATCGTGAATATCTGCTTTTATGATGTCCGAAACCGTCCGTTCTGTTGTTGCAGCCAGAATAATATCACCCGCTTCATTCATGGCGGATGTGTAACTGTCCACATAAACATCGGATTGCAAGATAATGTCGCCCTCCAATTCTCTTACTTCTGCCTTACCAATTTGACCACTTTATTATTTTCTGTGCACTATACCTAACCCAACCAACCAAATCTTTATACCTTCGCCGCCGATTTTGGTTGTCTCGCCTCAAAGCGCGACATTAAAAGGGAATTTGGTGGAAATCCAAGACTGTTCCCGCAGCTGTAAGTTGGTTTTGGACATTTAATGATGTTCATCAAACACTTTTTATCAACGAAGTCACTGTTTAAACCTCTTTTTACGGAGGGGTCGAAATGGGAAGACGATAAAAAACCGACAAGTCAGAAGACCTGCCCGAATCTCACGAATTCAAAACCTGCGGGAAAACAGGTTGGAATGGTGAATGGTGAGTGGCGAATGGCGAATGTGGGATGATGTGAATCATTCACCACTCACCATTCGTCATTCACCATTCCTTCCGCTTTCCTGTGGGTGAATAAGTTCGGGAAAAAACTTATTTTATTCACCAATTTTATTTATTTTTTTATGAAAAACATCTTGTTTTGGGCAATCACACTTGCCCTCACCATCTTTGTTGCATCATGTGGCAAAGACACAGAACCGTCTGCCGTCCAACCGTACCAAAACACTGTTTTTATTACACAAGAAGGCGCCTTTTCAGGGGGTACCGGCACCGTCAGTTCTTACAGCCGCACTATTGGCGGCATCAAAAACGACATTTTTGCTGCTGAAAACAATGGCGCAGCCATTGGTAACATCTTGCAATCCATGTCTGTTGCCAATGGCAAGGCTTATTTGGTTGTCAACAACGCCAATAAGTTGATGGTAGTAGATGCCAACACCTTTAAGTTCCAAGATTCTATTGTTGGAACGACTTTGCCACGTTATTTCCTCAATATTGACGACAAAAAAGCCTTTGTGAGCGAATGGGGCAGCAATGGCGTTGTCGGTGCGGTCAAAGTATTGGATTTGGCAACGAAAAAATTCACCAAAACCATCGCCACAGGCAAAGGCGCAGAGCGTTTGTTGCGTGTGGGTACGACTGTTTGGGCTGTCAACAACGGTGGTTTCGACAAAGACTCGACGGTGGCAATTATTGACGTGGCTTCGGAAGCCGTTACAGCGAAAATCAATGTCGGCGTAGCACCCAACAGTCTTGTGCAAGATGCCAATGGCGATGTGTGGGTCTTGTGCGGCGGTTCGTGGGGCGCAGCGAATGGCAAATTGCTACAGATAAAAAACAACGCAGTAGTGGCAACTTTTAATGTGCCACAAGGTTCGAGTTCTTTGGTCATTAACAGCACTAAAAACACGCTGTATTTTGTCGGTGGCAAGGCGATTTATCAAAAAGACCTCACTGCGGCAACCCCCTCAGTATGGGTGGACAAACCAGCGACATCGGCAACCTTTGCTTCACTGTATGGCTTAGGCATTGACCCGAAAACAGGCAACGTTTTATGTGCAGATGCTAAGAATTTTAGTTCGGCAGGCGTTGTTTATGTGTTTAACAACGCCAAAACGCTGCAAGATTCCTTGAAAACTGGGATTGCACCGAGTAATTTTTGGTTTCAATAATTGATTTTTTTGTCATTCTGAACGCAGTGAAAGAATCTGAATAAGCAAAATACATTTAGGTTCTTTCACTGCGTTCAGAATGACAAAACCAACGTTTATATACGTATGAAAACGCAGATGAAATGTATTTGTACAGATTTAGGAAATTTTAAAAATTTCCTAAATCTCATTTTTTTAATCGGTGCAATGCCTTTATATGCACAAACCAGCGACACCACAAAACAACTGCCCACCGCAGAAGTTACTGCACAGCGTTTGAATGCCTTTTCCATCGGTCAAACGCAGTTGCAAAGCGATAGTTTGACTTTAAGTTTGTACAAAAACCAACATTTATCCGATTATTTGCAAGCGGAGACCCCCCTCAGTATCAGAACGTATGGCACAGGTTTGGCGAGCGTTGCGGTGCGGGGGATGGCGGCGAATCATACAGCGATTTTGTGGAATGGCATCAACCTCCAAAACCCTTTGAATGGCTTGAACGACGTGGCTTTGTTGGATGTCGGTGCGACGCAAAAGATAGATGTCAAGTTGGGCGGCAATTCTGCTTTATTTGGGTCGGGTGCCATCGGTGGTGTGGTGTATTTAGACAATGAAAAACCAAAAACAGACGGTTTTCATGGACAAATTGGCTATGGTTTGGGCAGTTATGGCTTTCGAAATGAACAAGCGCAGGTCAGTTTTAATAAAAAAAAGATAGGTGGCTCGCTCCGCATCGCACATCAAGCGGCTAAAAATGATTTTTTGTTCAGAAATACGGCTGAAATAGGACAACCGTTGCAACAAGCCACCCATGCAGCTTATGATTTGCTCAATATCACCGCCAATGTGTTCGCTGAATTGACCCAAAAAGACTTTTTAAA
>JANMJN010000413.1:0-2231 GCA_031371355.1 Saprospiraceae bacterium | reverse complement strand
ATTAAAAATATTCTGGACGGCTTTTTCAAAATATTTAGCGACACTCGAGTACCCCTCAGTATTTTCAACTTTTTAAGAACAAAAAAATAAATAGTGCGTAATAAATAGACCATAAAGAGAAAAACGATTAAAAAATTGTTCCTAAATTTTATGTCATTTTATCAACAATAAAAATCTTTTTAAGATGAAAACGATTAATAAAACAGAGGCTTTTGCACTCTACCACAAACTTACCGACTTGGCGCAAGGTTTTGCCGAAGCTCTTGGCACAACGCCCGTCAAATGCAACGACACCATTTGCATCCGTTGGCGTAAATTAGAAGGCATCCTCGACCTTGAGGACGGGATGCTGTTGCTGCTCACAGACGATGACGACCCAGTTTTTATCCTCACCGAATATCATATGACGGGCGATGAAAAGAAAGGTGGCATTATGTCCGTACAAGAAAGTATCTTCGAATCAGTCCACAGAACCGACAAAGTTCTGACTGTTGATTACAAAAACGGTGACGTTGAGTTTTTTATAAAACACAAAAATTTGACCGATGTCTATCATTTCCATTCGGCGGGTAACCGATATCAAGAAAATTTCTTGTTTTCACCTGATGATTTCGACGATTGACTTAAGAGCAGGCGAACAGAGAACACAATTATCAAACAACTAAAATTTTCAAGAGCGGATTTTCATCGGTCGAAAAGCTTTACAAGGCGATGATGATGAGGATTATTTGTAGGGTTGCTATTAAATCAACTTAATAAACGCCAGTGAGGTAAGAAAAAAACGTTGATATTCCAACGGAATTTGAAAATGCTTATACATTTGCTCCTGTGTAACGGATATCCTTGAGTTATTCGGATACAGAAATGAAAAAATGATTTAAATGACCGTATCTGAATCCTCCAATTTTTAAACAAACATTCATTATTTGTGTTTTCAGAATAAAATAAATTTTATGACACCTGTCAATAATGAATTATTAGCCACAATGAAGACTCAAACGGGTCGGTCATTGTTTGATTTATCGAATGAAAAGCCGTTAATGCTTATTTTTTTAAGGCATTTTGGTTGTCAGTTTTGCCGACAGGCAATGGATGATCTGTCAAAGAAACGTGCAGAATTAAAGGATGCAGGTACGGAGTTGATTTTTGTTCACATGGCTGAAAATGAAGTGGCAGAAACCTATTTCAAGAAATTTAATTTAGCAGGTGTGAAGCATATCAGCGATCCAGAATGTCGTTATTATGCCGCTTTTGGTTTAGTAAAAGGTAGTTTTACGCAATTATTTGGTTTACAAACGTGGATTCGGGGCTTTTCTGATAAAGCTAAATATGGCAACGAAATGGGAAAACATTTAGGTGATAATTTCCAGATGCCGGGTGCTTTTATGTTGTATAAAGGCGAAATCAAGGACCAACATATCCATAAAATGGCTTCTGATATACCCGATTACGAGCGTTTGATGCGCTGTTGTTCTTTGTCTACTTAACAACTTGCGAAATTGATGTTGCATACTGAGGGGGGCGTAATGATATGCAAAAAAAAGTTTTCGTGATGTTATGGCTATGTTTTGTTTGAAAGAGTGTAATTTCGTACTGAATTTTGAATTAATAATGAAATACTTACATTTCTAAGCAGTTCTTCTTCTTTTTAACAAACGAACGACAAAGTCACCTTCTTTTTTTTATTATGAAAAAGGATTATTTAAGAATTATCTTCTACAAAAAACTGTCAAAATATTCTGATAATACGGCTTTTATCAACGAGACATTCGATGAGTTGATGCGTCATTATTCTTCTGATAATCGGCAATACCATGGATTAACACATATCATAAAATTGCTTCGACTTTTTGAGGAACATAAGTTTAGCATTCAAAATGAAGATGTTGTTTTTTTTGCTATCTGGTTTCATGATGCTATTTACAGCACTTGGCGTGACGATAACGAAGAAAAAAGTGCTTTTTGGGCTGCTGAAGTGTTGAAAGAGACGAGAATGCCTTTGGTAAATATTGAAAAAGTTATTCAATATATCACAGCCACTAAAACCCATGAGTCCAATAATGACATGGATTTGAATTTTTTCTTAGATTTTGACTTATCTATTTTAGGTGCTGACGATACGATTTATGATGTTTATACGAGACAAGTACGTGAGGAATTTAGTCTAATGCCTTCTTTTTTATATAAACGGGGACGACGTAAAGTGCTAAAAGCCTTACTTGACCGTCCCC
>JANMJN010000390.1:0-1930 GCA_031371355.1 Saprospiraceae bacterium | reverse complement strand
CATGCTGCCGCTTCTCCCAATGGACAAATCGTTTTGCCTTCGATTTTTGATTGAATATCCCATAACAAATCAATGTCTTGCACTGTGCCTTGACCCCTCAGTATTTTGCGGAGAATTTTCTCCATCCAACCCGTTCCTTCGCGGCAAGGCGAACATTGACCACAACTTTCGTGGTGATAAAAACGGGTAAATGTAAACAGATTTTTGACAATACTCGTTGAGTCATCCATGACAATAAAACCGCCTGAACCCAACATTGTACCTGTCAAAAAACCGCCATCGCCGAGACTTTCATACGTCATCAAACGGGTTTCGCCTTTGGCTGTCGTCAAAATCAAGTCAGCAGGTAAAATCGGCACCGACGAACCGCCCGCCACAACGGCTTTCAGTTTGCGTCCGCCTTTGATACCCCCACAATACTCATCACTGTATATAAATTCCTCAACTGGAACACCCAATTCAATTTCATAAACACCGGGCTTATTGATGTGTCCACTTGCCGAAATCAACTTCGTACCTGTCGAGCGACCAATGCCGATTTTGGCATATTCATCGCCGCCCATGTGAATGATAGGTACAATAGCAGCAATTGTTTCAACATTATTCACAACCGTCGGACAACCATACAAACCCGCTACCGCAGGAAATGGCGGCTTTATGCGTGGATTTCCGCGTTTGCCTTCAAGCGACTCCAAAAGAGCGGTTTCTTCGCCGCAGATATAAGCACCTGCGCCAATTTGCATATAACAATCGTGGTCGAAACCAGTACCTAAAATATTTTTGCCTAACCAACCCGCAGAATAAGCCTCTTTCAAGGCACGTTCCATGATTTTATAGATATAGGCATATTCGCCACGTATATATATATAGGACTTTTTCGCACCTAAAGCAAAAGACGAGGCAATCATACCTTCAATGAGCAAATGAGGAATTTTCTCCATCAAATAGCGATCTTTGAAAGTACCTGGCTCCGACTCATCGGCATTGCAAACTAAGTAACGCGGCACACCTTCGGGCTTTGCCAAAAATGACCATTTCAAACCCGTCGGGAAACCAGCACCACCACGTCCACGCAGACCTGACTTTTTAACTTCATCTACAATTTGTGCATCGGTCATTTCTTTCAAAGCCTTTTCAACAGCTTTGTAACCGCCTTCACGACGATAAACTTCGTAGCCTTGAATACCTGCAACGCCAACTTTATCTAATAATAATTTCTTACCCATATATTTTAAAATCGTTGATTTTCAATGTTTTATATACCCCTCAGTATTATTACAAATATCCACTCCTTTTGGTAGCATACTCAGTCTTAAAATCCTCCAACAAACCATCCACCTTTTCCAAAGTCAAAAACTCATGAAAAGCATCCCCCACTTGCATCATCGGTGCATAACCACAGGCGCCCAAACACTCCACTGTTTTCAAGGTAAATTGTCCATCAGGCGTTGTTTGACCGACTCGGATACCCAATTTTGCTTCGATATGACGCACCACATCTTCTGCACCCATCAACCAACAGCTTGATGTCTGACAGACCTCAATCAAGCAGCGTCCGACGGGTTTTAAGTTAAACATCGAATAAAAAGAGGCAACTTCAAAAGCCTCAATCGCTTGAATATTCAACAACGAAGCGACATATTCCATCGCTTCGGGGCTTAACCAACCGTCAAATTCGACTTGTGCTAAGTGCAAAAGTGGTATTAAAGCTGATTTTTGCTTGCCTTCGGGATAGCGGCTTATGATTTCTTGAGCCCTCGCCAATGTCGCTTCTGAAAACTGATATGTTTGAACTGCTGTCATAACTAAATTAAGTATGAGTTATGAGTTATGAATTTTGAATTATGGGTGTATGGTATCACTCATCATTCATAATTCATAACTCATAAATTATTGATTCATGTATTTTTTATAATCTTCAAAACTTTGC
>JANMJN010000365.1:0-2806 GCA_031371355.1 Saprospiraceae bacterium | reverse complement strand
AACCAATAATTTGCTTGAAAAGCCTATTTTTGCGGGCTTTTTTCAAGAAAAACTTAACCTATTAGAATCTTAAAATTTTTAAAATTAATTTCTGAACTGTAAAAAATTAAAAATTTCTGGATAACAGTTTGACAAAAATCTACTTAACAGATGAAAAAAACACTTATTCTCCTTGTAGCAACAGTTTTCTTAATGGGAACGCAATCTTTGGTTTCAGCACAGCAGCAAGGTTGTGACCCAACGACTGGCAAGGATCCCCTTGGACGTGATTGTGGTGGTGCGGTGCAAACAGCCGTTCCTTTTTTGATGATTAACCCTGATGCGCGTTCTGGTGCGATGGGCGATGTGGGTATTGCAATTAGCCCTGATGCTAATGCGATTCACTTTAACGCATCGAAATATGCGATGGCGACTCAAAAATTTGGTATGTCTTTGACTTACACGCCTTGGTTGCGTTCATTGGGTGTTAATGACATCTATTTGGCATATGCGGCAGGTTATTATCAATTTGGTAATGATGTGAAACAAGCGATAGGCGTTAGTTTGCGCTATTTCTCTTTAGGTTCAATTCAGTGGACGGATTTTAATGCGTCTGTCTTAGGCGAAGGCTCGCCACGTGAATTTGAAACGGCTGTCAGTTATTCACGTCAATTGAGCAAATATTTAGCAGTAGGTGCAACAGCAAAGTTCATTTACTCTAATTTGGCAACAGGTCAAAGCCCTGATGGTGGTTCAGAGCGTATTTCATCAGGTCGTGCGGGTGCTGTTGATTTTTCAATGACATACAAAAAGCCTATAAAAATGGCTGCAGGTCCTTCAACTTTGATGATTGGCGCAGCTATTAAAAATATTGGTAATAAAATAACTTACCTCCGTTCTTCGGACTTTTTGCCGCAAAACTTAGGTATTGGTGCATCTTGGGATATACCACTTGACCAATACAACAGCATCGTCGTCGCTCTCGACCTCAATAAGTTGTTAGTTCCGACACCTAATCCATTGGATACAGTAAGAGGTGCAAACGGCTTACCAGCTTGGAAAGACAAAAGTCCTGTTTCTGCAATGTTTGGTTCTTTCAACGATGCACCAGGTGGTGGACAAGAGGAGTTGAAAGAAATTAATATTTCGGCAGGCGTTGAATATTGGTATGACAAACAATTTGCAGTACGTGCAGGTTATTTTTACGAACATGCTGAAAAAGGTGGTCGTCGTTATTTCACTGTTGGTTTGGGCTTGAAATACAATGTAATGGGTATCAATTTGTCTTATCTCGTGCCGACATCAAGTCAACGTGGTCCATTGGACAATACACTTCGTTTCTCGTTGTTGTTTGATGCTGCTTCTTTCAAGGATACAGAAGACAATTAATTGTGAATGATAAAATATGAAAAAAAGCGACCTTTCCTACATACTGAGGGGTCGCTTTTTTCTTTTCCAGACCCACAGATTGGACAGTTACTCTTGCATAATAACAAAAGAAATCAGAGGGAATCAGTCTCATCTGCCCAATCTGTGGTCAAATTATTCCTTGTTTTTATCTTTATCCCAAACATTATTATCCCGATTCACATCAGCCAAGCGGAAGCTTTCATCGATAATAATCTTGGCAATTTTGTTTTTTCCAGAAGTGATCTCAAAATCGTAAGTCGGATAAGTCCAAGTCCAATCGGTTAGTGTGGTACGTTTTAACTTTGGAAACTCGTTAGGTTTTTCACCACGCATCAAGTCAAGTGGAATATAAAACAACTCTTTCGACCCGTCAGTATAAACAACCGTAATATCAAGTGGCATAATCATTAAACCTTCTCTTTTGAGCGTTACTTTGGTTTTTGAGCCGGCGTCAGTGATTTTATTTATCGCGTAATCAATTTGTTTTGTCGTGTAAACGTAGTATTCTTTGAACCAATCGAGTTCTAAGTTACTTGTTTTTTCAAATACGCGGATACAATCATTCGGATTTGGATGCCGCATTTTCCATTCATTGAAATATTGTAAAATCCCTTTTTGAAAGTTCTCCTCACCGATGATGTATTTTATTTCTTCCAAAAAAACAGCTCCTTTGGTGTATGCACCAATGCTGTAAGCCGTGTTGGAAACATAGTGATCGGAGTGAATACTGAGGGGTTCCTCACGTCCGCGCAACTGCCATTTGCAGAAACTGGCAACGTCGCCGAGCATGGGTTCATCTTCAACTTCTCCTTTGATTAGCTTAATTTTTTTCAAATAATTCATTGTATATTTTGAAGCATAAGACGTAAAACCTTCGTCCATCCACGCATAAAGGCTTTCATTTGTTGCCAAAGCCCCTTGATACCAAGAGTGAAACAACTCATGAACAGACACACTCACCAAGGATGACAAAGGGAGTTCACCTGTTATCAAAGTTGCCATCGGGTATTCCATGCCACCGTCACCGCCTTGCACAAAAGCATAATCAGACCAAGGATATTTGCCAAAATGATCTCTATTGTAGGCGAAAACCTTTGCCATGATGTCGGGCAGTTGCTCCCAAGCGGCTGTTTTGTCAGAAGGAATATAGAAAAAGTGCATCAAAGTACCATCGTCAGCGACTTTGGATACGTGCTTGTATTCGGGGTCTGCTGCCCACATAAAATCATGTACGTTTTTTGCAATAAAATGCCAAGCTAATTTACCTTTTGAATCGGGTTTAGGTGTGCCAGTACCGTAACCTTTGCCAATGTCAGCAACATTTTTCAAGATGCCCGTTCCGCCAATCATAAATTTTTGATTGATATGAAGAGTAACATCAAAATCGCCCCAAATGCCATAAAATTCGCGTCCAACG
>JANMJN010000324.1:0-2274 GCA_031371355.1 Saprospiraceae bacterium | reverse complement strand
AAGCGTTTTGTCCTATTTGCTGCTGGTATCGCACCCGACAATGAACTATAATACGCTCCATACGGACAACCTCGCGCACACTTGTTGCGATATTGACATGAGGCTCTACCCAAATCCAAATGCTCTTTCTGCGGCTGTGTCAAGTTGGCAACACGCCCAACAGTCACAGGGCGGTTGAGTTTTTCCATCATTTTTTTTCTGAAATACAACTCAGGCGCAGACATCGGCATTGCGGGAAGGAAATGACCATCGGGCAACACATCTAATCCTTCTTTTTGACCGCTGATGCCGACAAATTTCTCGACATACGTGTACCATTTCTCTAAATCCTCGTAGCGAATAGGCCAGTCAACACCAATACCTTCTTTGGCATTAGCCTCAAAGTCCTGTTTATTCAACCGGTAGGATTGTCTGCCCCAGTGCATAGATTTTCCGCCTGTATGATAGGCGCGAATCCAGTCAAAAGGGCGTTTTTCGATGTACGGATTGTCTTTGTCATTGGTAAAAAAACCGCCTGTTTCTTCATTTGCCAAGCCACCAAAACGTTTATTTGCCCAAAGTTCCTCAGCAGAATGAGCTGTGACGCGTCCACGATGTTGAAAATCCCACGGTTCTTTCATCGCCGTATCGTAGCCTTCAACGTGTTTGACTTCACGACCACGTTCAACCATCAATACTTTCAGACCGCGTTCGGTCAATTCTTTGGCAGCAAAACCGCCTGTCATACCAGAGCCTACGACGATGGCATCATAGGTATTTTTTTTCTGCGCATCTATATTTAGATTCATTGTCTTGTTGTTCTATTTTTGAAAAAAAAAGATAAAAATACTGAGGGGGGGTATCCATCAATAAGCATACGCCTTTTGATTGGGTTTTAGTTTAATATTTTCCAATTTTGAAGGAATTTGCACATACTCAAACGAGGCTTTAATGCCTGCTTCCGAAGTAAAATAGCCTAAAAGAGTCAGTTCTTTCATCAAACGCCAGAAAGGTAAGCCTTTTGCAAGGGCTTTCATGTCCTCTTTGTCGTCGTTGTCACCCATTTTAGTTTGTTTGACTTCACGAGCTTTCATCAATATTTTAGTTTCGGCTTCTACTTTTTTAAGCATAATAGTCCGTCTGGCAGTGTCCAAATCTAAAAACTTAGATTTCTCCAGATCTGCTACGCCCTCCATAAAACTAAGGTGTTCAGGTTCATAATAACAGTCTTTAAGCATCATTTCGATGAAGGCTGGAACACCCGCGTCTATTGCCCCTGCCGTGTCAGTTTTCGGAATAATCATCTCGGCAACTTCAGCAACGATTCGTTTTTGCAGTTCTGTTAAGTTGAAAAGCACCCCCTCAGTATATGAGGCAAAAGGTTGTTCCCACCGGCTCATCGCCATGAGAGTCGGAGCGGATAATGTGCCGCCTAATAGTATGGCGACTTTCTTAATAGCATCTCTTCTATCCATTGTTTTATATTTTTAAATTTTTTCTTTTTGCATTCAAAATCAAATGACTGGAGAAATTAGTAGCTTTTTATACAATTTCGTCTAAATACCATCTTTTCCGCTAAAAAAACTTCATCGATACTGAGGGGGCATATTTAATTCTGTCTTTCAAAAAGATACAAAGATTATACAGTTATCGTTTAAAAATGATATTGCTGACGAATTTTGAAAAGAAAGTCCTCATCAACTCATCCATAAAGATTATGTCTGCATAAAAAAAGGGTCAGACACTTATGTTTCAAAGTATCTGACCCTAATAAATCTAAAAGTTAATAGCTAAAAACTAAAGACGGCTCATTTGGTTACTTGTAGTTTTCTCATAAGCACCCGTTTACCTTGTGCTTGTACTTTGATGAGATATAAACCTGTTGGCAGTTCAGCGACATCCAAACGATACGGTACAGCCGTCGCTTTTTGAATGTTGTGCTGTTGCACAGGTTTGCCTAACATATCAGACAATACAAGGGTTACTTGTCTTCCTTCAAAAGATTTTAAATCTATCCATGCCTCGTTGTCAGCAGGGTTTGGATAAATGGTAAAATCACTTGTTTTTTGAATAGTGACCTTTTTGATGTCCGTATAGGCTATGTCGCGATTCACAAAAGCGAGCTGGATGCGATAGACATTATCGCCTTCGTTCGGTGTGTTGTCGTAAAATGTTAGGTATTGTAGCGCATCTGTTGGCTTCACATTGTTCTGGATTGCCCATTTTTCAAAGTTTCCTGTGGTCGGATTCAGCTTTTCAGCTGTCCAATAATCCGTTTTCAAACCTTGATTGGTG
>JANMJN010000322.1:0-8314 GCA_031371355.1 Saprospiraceae bacterium | reverse complement strand
CAATCAAAATCGGCAAGATGTCAAATTCTGGAAACATCTCTTGCTTGATGTGCCGCATACCGATATAGTGGTTCAAACCATTGATGATGTCCACATCACCACCTATTCTATTGTGCCAAATTTGCATGGATAAACCTTCGGGGTATTGTGGTGCCCATAAATCAATGCGCCACAATGGGAAAAAATATGAGCCTAACATCGCCACGGATGCTAATGCAATGACGATACGAGACGTTTTCGTAATGTTTTTCATGTATTGAATTGTTATATTGTTGTATGGCTGTACTGTTGCATTATCAGATGGTTGTATTGATGAATTATTAGATGGTTGTAGAGTTGTTTTAATAACAATTTAACCATAAAGCAATTGAGCAATACAACCATCTAACAATTTAACAATTCAGCAATTATTTCAAACCAATTGACGCATCTTTAGGTGCTTTGTCGCCTGTTCCCCACTTCAAAGCGACATTACTGCCCGCAGGAGATACGCGTACGTAGCCTTGCATTTCTTGGTGTAATGCAGAACAGAAGTCGGTGCAATACATCGGCACAACACCGACGGCATTAGGTATCCATTTCAAAGTCTGCGTTTCGCCTGGCATAATGAGAATTTCAGCATTTTGAGCACCCCGAACGGCAAAACCATGCGGCACGTCCCAATCCTGTTCCAGGTTCGTGACATGGAAATAAACCTCATCACCGAGTTTCACACCTTCAATATTGTCGGGCGTAAAGTGGGAGCGAATAGACGTCATATATACGTGTACCTGATTGCCTTTGCGCTCGATTTTAGTCTGTCCTTCTCCTTTTGCTACGTAAGGGTGCTGATTTTCTTCAATTTTATAAATCTTTACGCTATTTGGCGCAATCAAAGAAGCCGGAATCGCTTCGGCATAGTGTGGTTCACCGATAGTCGGGAAGTCAAGTAATAGTTTCATTTTGTCGCCCGAAATATCATATAATTGAGCTGACTGTGTCAATTCTGGACCTGTTGGTAAATAGCGGTCTTTAGTAATTTTGTTGTAAGCAATGGCATATTTACCATGTGGTTTGACGGTTGGACCACCGGGTATGCAAAGGTGTCCGACAGAATAGTATGTGGGCACGCGGTCAAGAACTTTCAAAGTTGCAATATCCCATTTCACAATTTCTGATGATACGAAAAATGAGGTATAAGCATTGCCTTTGCCGTCAAACTCGGTATGTAAAGGACCTAAGCCTGGTTTTTGAACCTCGCCATGTAAAACAGCATCGTACTTCAAAATAGGAATACCGTCAAAAGCACCATCAAAAGCTTTGTCTGCAATAGCTTTCTGTATTTTTGTGAAAGAAAAAACAGGAATAACAGCCGCTAATTTCCCGCTACCTACGATGTATTCCCCTGTTGGGTCGGTGTCACAACCATGCGGTGATTTAGGACAAGGCATAAAATAGACCATGTCTGGACAGTCTTTTGGGTCTAAAACAGTGACTTCTTCCTTGATCGTTGACGTAGCCGAATGTTTTTTCTCATCATATACATTGTGTGCATAACGCGTTTTCATTTTTTTGCCTTTGCCTTGTTTGAGGTACTCTTCTGCTTTTTTCCAATTGACTGCCAAGATAAAGTCCTTGTCTTTTTGCGAAGCATTGACCTCCAAAAGCGTGTTTGCTTGCTCTGTGTTGTAGCAGGAGAAGAAGAACCAACCGTGCGATTTCCCTTTGCCCGCTCTCGCCAAATCAAAGCTGATACCCGGCATTTTCAATTGAAATGCAATGTCCATTTGCCCTTCTTTACCAACACTCACAAAACTGATATAGCCTTTAAAGTTCTTTTTAAAAGAACTGATTGGCACATCTGTTTCGCCAACGGGAACAGAAAAACGGGTACTTGCGACCACATATTCCGTGTTTTCAGTTAAAAAAGGGGAAGAGTGATTGCCCCCAGAATTGGGCAATTCGATAATTTCCGTTGTGCGGAAAGTCTTCATATCTACGCGAGCAATACGCGGCGTATTGTTGCCATTTCCGAAAGCCCAACGACCATCGTGTTCTCCTTTAGTTTGAGATAACGCAATGTGGTGAAGGTCGTCCCAAGGCACAAAACCATGCGATGTATTTAACATGGGTTTGGTTTCTTCACTAAAACCATAACCGCTTTCTGGGAAAACTGAAAATACTGGAATAATGCGAAAACAACGACCCGAAGGCAAGCCATAAACAGACATCTGCCCATTAAAACCGCCTGAAACGATGTTGTAAAACTCATCTTTTTTACCAGGCGCAACATAGACCTTTTGTGCGGCATCGCTCGAAACCGCCGAGCCTGCGTCTTTGGGTTTACAACTTTGAGTGCTGAAACCAACCGATAGGATGATACAGGCTGCTAAGAACTTAAGAATGTGATTTTTCATTGATTACACTATTTTAATAAGAGAATGGAATGAATTACATAAAAATACTGAGGGGGTACTGTTTACTTTTCCCCGTCGTTTTCACGCATAAACTCAACGATGTCTCGGGCTTCTTTTTCCGATATATTTTGATTTGGCATCCGGACGAGACATAGTTCAAGTAGTTTTTGCGCTTCGGGGTCTTTTTCGAGCATCATGTCAACGTTTGTAATCATATTCATAATCCAAACAGGTTGACGGCGTTTGGTGACATCTTTCCAACCCGGACCGACGAGTTTTTCACCTGTCAGCTTATGACAAGCACCACATTTTAAGTCGTAAATACCCTTTCCAGACGTGATCATTGTTTTGTCGAGTGGGTTGGTCAATTTGACTTCTTTGATTTCAGTGCCGTGCACTTCGGGCTGTTCTTCGACTTTGGCGAGGTCAAACGGCTGTTCTTTTTTGCGTTCAGCTGCACCGTCGTTGCCGCAAGAAATACCCCAAGCGAGGGCACTAAAAACCAGAATAATTAAGGAGAACCTTTTCATAATAGGCGATTTTAGTTTTTTAATAATTTTGATATGTATGGATAAAACACCCCTCAGTATTGTCACTAAAGAATAAAAGAGTTTTTTATCTTTTATTTTGATACAGCAAAGCACGCCCTAATTTTTATCCGCTTTGATGATAAAAATCATGTGAAAAGGTGATTTTTGACAATGATTATTAGTAGTAGGTAAGGTAAAGCAAAGTGAGGCGGTGACATCAAGTCACTGCCTCACTACGAACAGAGTAAAAAAAAATTATTTAGAAAGAAACACCAACCCGCCTTCCAATTTCGTCGCAAGGTTTTCAACCGTTGTATTGAACAGCATGAGTTTCATTTTATCTCGAATGGGTTTGTACTGGTCATGAATAGGGCAGGGCATGGTTTCATTGCATTGGCTCAAACCTAAAACACAACCCGTGAAAATATGGGGACCATCAACAGCTTTAACGATTTCTAAAAGACTCAATTGACCGTGTCGAGGGCTCATATAAAATCCGCCATTCGGACCTTTTATGGATGAGACAATCTCTTGACGGCTCAATAGTTGCAAAATTTTAGCCGTAAAATGCTCTGGCGACTGTATTTCAGTCGCTATCTCCTTTATGCCTACTTTACATTCACCAGCATTTGATTTGTTGTAAATGTATATAATGGCTCGAATGGCGTATTCACATGTTTTAGAAAACATAGTTTTTTGTATTTAAATAAGCTATAAAACTAAGCTTTTGCGATGATATTTTCTAAACGTTCCGCTTTTGGAAATAAAATGTTATTTTCCAAATGAATGTGCTGATGCAGGTCTTTTTCAAATTCTTCCAATTTTTGCAACATCACTCGCCAAGTCATACACGCATACCGCGGCACTTCGTAATCGTTGAGTAAAGAGCGAATGCGGCGAAATCTATCCCCCTCAGTATCATGCTCATCGTTCATCACTCGTATCGGATTGGCGACGGAACCAAAAGGCGCAAGCGGCATAGCTGTGCCACTTCGTTGGGCTTTAACCAACGTTTGCACATAAGGAAAAATTATACGCTCTTCTTTTTGCATGTGGAATTGGAGGTCTTCGTAAGTCTCTGAAAAAACATCGTACAAGGTCACCAATTCGGGATAATTACCACCATGCGTATGCGCCACTTTGTCAACATAATGCTTTAAAATGGGCAGATTTTGATGCACATAAGCATGGTGTTTCTCCTCAATATACCGAGCAAGGTCGTCTAAAGGCATGTCGTCAAACGATGTATTGGCTTGGGTATCATCTGCTAAAGCCTTATTAAGGGCAGCAACGACCCCCTCAGTATCTAAGCCTTTTTCGGTACAAGCCGCCTGCAGTGACTTCTTGCCACCGCAACAAAAATCAATGCCTTGTTTGTGAAAAACATCGGCGGCACGATAGTCATGGGCGACTATTTTTCCTACTGAATCACTTGTTTGTATTGTCATAACGCTAATATTTTTAAATGTAAAAGAATAATGCAAAGGTCGGCTTTAATAAAAGACCTTTTTGTCTTCTAATATCATCGTGTACCATGATTTTCATCACCCCTCAGTAAAAAAGGTGTTTATAGTTTTGTATTTGTTTAAATTCTTCTTTTTTAAAAACTTAAAATCATCGCAATGAAAAATGTATTTTTCTCTATTCTCGTCGTGTCAACGACTTTTTTTATGGGTTGCCAAGATAGTGGTGAGCAAGCCAAATCTGTCACAAGTGATGTGTCATCTGCGGTAGGTGGTGGTCAATCAGGCGTTCAAGACGATGTGTCACAAAAAGATGTGGTCAAAGTAGCTATTGGTTCACCTGACCATACAACTTTGGTAAAAGCAGTGCAAGCAGCCGAATTGGTGGATGTGCTGTCCAACGCAGGACCTTTCACGGTTTTTGCACCAACCAATGCCGCCTTCAATCTGTTGCCCGCAGGAACAGTTGAAGGCTTGCTCAAACCCGACAAGAAAAATGACTTAACAGACATTTTGCAATACCACGTGACACTTTCCGCCTTAGATATCAACAGTTTTACAGACGGTCAAACACTGGGCATGGTGAATGGTGGGAATGCAAAAATCACGGTCAAAGACGGCAAGGTGAGTATCAATGGTGCAAATATCATTGCCTCTGTAAAGGCTTCAAATGGCATGATGCATGTGATTGATAAGGTGCTTTTACCGACCAAACAATGAAAATTCTGCACTATACTGAGGGATGTAAAAATTAATATTTTTGATGAGGTGTAATAATAAGTTAAGGTCATCAAGTGCTTGCTTGATGACCTTTTTGTTGTTTAAAAAACAAGCATTTTACAAAATTTGACGCGTCACAAGACTTCCAAATTAGTTTTCTACAATAGTTCGGAAAAAAAGCATTTATTTTTTGTGGCATACCATTTGGGAACAACAGGGAACATTTAGACTACATAAACTATCTTAAATGAATATGCTACACGCAAATAAACGATTTGATAACACCCACTCTTTTAAAGGGACGCTCTTGCAAACAGCAACAAAATGGGGTATTGTTTTATTACTTTTAACAACTGCAACCCGACAAGTGGCTGCCGAGGGGATTAAACAAATGGCTCCCGCAAATACAGATGTAACAATGTTATATACTTGTGCAACCACTTATGGAACATTTGCAGGTTATAATGCTGTCGCAGATAGCAGATTACATATACATATTTCTGATCCGACGACCGAGAAAGTATATTTTGGTTTTTCGCAGATGGCTTCAACATCGAATGCGGCGGATGGCGATTTAATCAATACCGCTTATTATTTTCGGGTAAAAGACCCGAATGGCAATATCGTTTTTGGTCCACAAAAAGTAGATAACACGAATGCCAATGCGAATACATGGGCTTTAGCTAATGCAGGTCCCGCACCGATTGTGGGTGCGAGTGGTTATACCCCTTTTACCTACACACCGGCAGTGGGTGCGCCTGTGGGTGATTATTATGTTGAGTTTAGTGATAATATGTCATCAAATGCAACAGCAGCCTCTATTGCCATCAAGTATTGGGATATAACGGTGTCCTCAGGAACAATACCTGTTGCGCTTGATGGTCGAATATGGTCAAAAAAATGGTCGTTCCGTACACCTTCCATTAGCCATGGCACGGATCCTACTTATACCTTTTTTGACCGCCCTTTCAATGGACATATCTACACTTACGCTAATGATGGATTTGTCAACAAGGTGGACTTTTTGAATTCTGGTTTTCGAGGATTGTCTTTCAACCTTGCTTTCAATTCGTCTGGTACTACGAATACGAGCAATATAATCAACGACCGAAAATCAGTATCTGGTGCCAATAGTGCGCTTGCTCAGTATAAGCTATTTTTAAACAATCCTGACATAACGGCATATCCATCAGGGACTATAGGTGCCATATCAAGTACACCCTTTGTTCTAAATTGTACAGGAAATTCAACAAAATGTATTTCTTATTCAACGACATTATCCGGTTTAGTGCAAATTCTTTTAGATTTTGATCCCGCTACAGGTGCAGGTAAATATGATGCAGGCACAGCCGATGTTTTGCTCTACGAAACTGTCACACCAGGCGGAAGCGAGTCCCCTCCGTATAAACGGTGCTTGTCATGGGATGGCAAAAATGGCTTGGGAGTGACCGTTGCGACCAATGTCTTTGTGCCGATTTACTTGACCTATCTTCAAGGCTTGGTACATTTTCCCGTTTATGATGTAGAATACAATCCTGTAGGTTTCAATATCTCGTCTATACGACCGACACCGAGTCCAACTCACTCGATTAAGGTAAGGTACGATGATACCAACATTGTTGCGGCTTCGGGTTCAGGCGAACCAACGTCCAATGTTGTTACGGGTGTTGCACCACCTGCTCATAAATGGACAACTTTAGCATTTGGCGACTTAAATACGATCAATACTTGGTGGTTTGGTAATCAAACTGATACCACTTCCGCACTTGTACCCATCATACCCGTTTGCTCGATAACGGGACCAACAACTGTTTGTACATCTTCAACAGGAAATTCTTATTCTGGACCCGCAGATTATGATTCCTATACATGGTCAATATCCGGTAATGGCACAATAACCAGTGCCACAAATGCCCAAAACGTCACCGTTGACGCTGGGGCAACAGGCTCTTATACACTCTCCTTAACCACCGTACTAAGCAACTGTTCGCTCGTTTGTAACCAAATTGTAACGGTGAACGTTCCTACTTTGAGTAAAACATCTACCAATGTTTTATGTAATGGCGCAACGACTGGTGACATAGATTTAACCGTTACAGGCGGCACGATGCCCTTTGACTATGATTGGGGCGGCGGCGTCACGACAGAAGATAGAACTGCCCTAGCAGCAGGATCTTATACAGTGACGGTAACCGATGCCAACGGTTGTTCAGCGACAAATACCACAACGATTACGCAACCGAGTGCGTTGAGCATCTCTACAAATGTTACAGCCCTTACGTGCTTGGCTAATGGTGCAATTGATGTTACTGTTTCGGGTGGCGCTGCTCCTTATACTTATAATTGGGCTGACATTGTAGGGACAAATGATCCTGAAGATCGGACTAATCTAACGGCAGCCACGTATGATTTGACCGTAACGGATGCAAATAGTTGTACGGCAACGAAATCGGAAACGCTCTCGCCGCCCGTTTGTAATTCTCCTCCAGTAGCAAATCTCAATAGCGTTTCAACACTTGAAGATACTCCTATCGGCATTGACGTATTGCTCAATGACACAGATCCAGACAACAACATTGACCCAGCAACGGTGACTATTACAGAACTGCCGCTTCATGGTATAACTTCTATCAATCCTACAACAGGTGTCATTACTTATACGCCAGACCTTAACTTTTCAGGGATGGATACCCTGATTTACCAAGTGTGCGACAGTGGTGCGCCGTCACAATGCGATACAGCTATTGTTTACATCATTGTCAATCCTGTCAATGACCCGCCAATTGCCGTTTTTGATACAGGTGTGACACCAGAAGACACACCCCTCAGTATTGATGTCTTAGCAAATGACTCTGATACAGACGGCAATATTGACCCTACTTCGGTCACCATTACAGAGCAACCGAAAAATGGTTCAACATTTATTAACCCAACAACAGGAGCCATTACTTATACACCAAATCCGAATTTCAATGGCTTGGATACTTTGGTCTATCAAGTCTGTGACGATGGTACACCGCTGCCCGCTCAATGTGATACCGCGATTGTTTACATCAATGTGACCCCTGTCAATGACCCGCCGGTGGCAACTGCCGACATTAATAATACCTTAATGAATACACCCGTTTCAGGTCAGGTATTAACCAATGATAAAGACCCAGAGGGAACGGTATTGGTTGTCAATACGATACCCGTCAGTAATCCG
>JANMJN010000278.1:0-3123 GCA_031371355.1 Saprospiraceae bacterium | reverse complement strand
GTACAAGAACTTTCTTGAAAATTCTCTTTATCATTGGGATAAATCAAGAGTTGATACCAATGCCCCGTCGTTTTATTTTGTAAATCAGGCAGGCTTTTTAAGACATTTTTAAACTCCTTTTCAAGCGGTTTCCAATGTTTTGACGACTTCGGAATGGTATTCAAAGCATCTGCTAAAGCCATTGTTATCCACCCGTTGGCGCGCCCCCAAATTTCACTGCTTCGTCGGGTTTCCTTATTTGCCCAACCGACGACGCTACATTTATCGTCATAATCTTCATTATCGGCATCCCAACCATGCACCCAAAGCCCTGTTTTTTTATCTACCAATTTATCGCTGTGCGCTTTGACTTGTGCCGCAAAATCCGCAATGTATTTTTCATCACCTGTCAAACGATACATTTCCAATAAAAACATGCTCAACATATACACCGTATCGTCCCAAAACTCAACGGTTTCGGTGCGGTGCGACACGCCACCGTTTGCAGCACGCGGCGTTTTTAAGTAATCTGCATAGATTTCTAAGGCTTTTTTACGGTATTTTTCCTCGTGTGTTACCCTTGCGAGAAACGCCATGCCGTGACCCGAAGCGACTGCGTTGGGGTGTTTACCGTTGGCAACAGCATAAGTCGCGTCCATCGCCGTTTTGATGTACGCCAAATATTTGTCTTTTTCAGCACCCGTTTTTTCATTGTATAAATGAACGAGCGCATTGAGAAACGTGCCTTGACCCCAATCCCATTTGTATTTTTCGGCGGGCATATAGACTTCTCTGCCGTAGGTTTCTATAGAATCAATCCATGTTTGGGCGGAAAGCGTGTAAGAAGTTAATAGGAGCAACGCTACAATTATGATGTTTTTCATTTAAAATTGATTTTAATAGCTGTTTTTAATGAAAATACTGAGGGGATGTCTATCTTTTAATTGTACGTCTTTTGGGACTTTCAAGCCATATTTGGTTTAATTCATAGCTTTGTGGCTCATTTTCAGGGTAATTCTTCCCATTTTTATTAAAAATCTCTAAACATCGAATTATGCCATTTTCAATATGGACAATTGCATCTGCTAATATATCCAAATCTGTATTTATAATCTCAACTCCATTCAATATCATGTTGACATCCTTTCTAGCTTTGTACTTATCAATCTTTTCATCACTATGAAAATATATATAAAGCCCTACTTCCGTATGTTCTGTTTCTCCAGTTGTCAGAAAGGGTATTTGCAGTCTGAATAAATGACCATCTTGTAAATCATCAAAGGCTAAGTCAAAAACGTCGTTTATTAATGTAGATATTATCATTTCTAATTTTTAGATAAAAGTAATTATTTAAAATAGTCACTCATTGTTTTCACTGAAAAGCAAAAGTAGTCGAAATACTGAGGGAGGTAAAAAGTTTACAAATCACTTTGAACCACCCGACATCGAAACATGTCGTAATGTGCTACATTTATGTCTCCTATATCTTCAAAATTGATTTACTTTATGTTTTTTTAAACCGCCTTTGGGGGTACAATCTTTACAAAATGAAAAATATTTGGATAAGTTTCGTTGGTTTCTTTTTTATAAATCTCTTCATGGTTGCACAGGTCAATAGCCAAAATCAAGACATCAAAAAGGCATTCGATACGGCTAAATCAGCGGGTTTTAGCGGTGTTGCTTTAGTTGCCCAAAAGGGTAAAATAATTTACCATGACGCAACGGGATTTCGACATTTTGAAACTTCTGAACCGCTACAAAAAGACGATATTTTTGAATTGGCTTCCGTCAGCAAACAGTTTACGGCTATGATTATTATGATGCTGAAAGAAAAAGGTCAGTTGAATTACGACGACCCCCTCAGTAAATTTGTCCAAGTGCCTTATCCCGACATAACGATTCGGCATCTGTTGACGCATACAAGCGGACTACCTGATTATCAAGACATTATGGATAAACATTGGGACAAAACTAAGGTCGCAGGAAATCCCGATATTATCGAATATATCAACCGCTATGCGCCCCCTGCCCTCTTCAAACCTGGCGCACAATATATGTATAGCAATACAGGCTATGTGCTATTGGCAAGTGTTGCAGAAAAAGCATCGGGCGAAGATTTCATCACTTTATGTCGCAATTGGATATTTAAACCCTTGAAAATGAATGATACAGATATTCGGACATTGGAAGCGAAAGCCAAAACCAAAAACTTTGCCGCAGGGCATCTTTTAGATACGACAAAAAAATACGTCAATGCCAATAAATTTCACGCTTCTGATTATACCGTTTGGTTAGGAAATCGCAAAGGTCCTGGGCGTATCAGCAGTACTGCAAAAGATTTGTTGAAATGGGATAAAGCACTTTATACAACAAAATTAGTCACGCAAGCCACCTTAAAAGAAGCCTTCACAGAAGCAAAATTGAATGACGGTTCAACTATTCAATATGGTTTTGGTTGGGAAATAGCGTCCGATACCCAAGGGCATAAATATGTACAACACACGGGCGACAATCCTGGATATAAAACCATTATTATTCGACTTCTTGGACAACATAAAACCGTTATTATTTTGAACAATAATGCTCATGAAGCTATGACGGGATTGATAGTTGCTTTGAAGAAATAGGGAAATCTTATCTATTCATCAACCTTTTTACCATCACTCCCCACCCCTTTTTTCTCTTTTGTCGGCATCAGTTTCGACAATTTTTTCTTTTCAACAGCTATGTTTTTATCGGCATTGATATTGACCCATTCGTAAGGGTCTTTTTTTTCATCGTAAAATTCTTCACCACCTTTGGCATATCTGATATAGCGATAATTTTCGGAACGCACGGCGTGATTGCCTTCTCTATAAGTTGTCAAAGCGGGTAATTTCCATTCCGCACTTGGGTCTTTTAAGAGTTTTTTGATGCTTACGCCTTCAACGTGTTTGGGCGTTTTTAACCCATTGAGGTCTGCCAAAGTGGGATAAATGCTCATAAAATCAACGGTTCTGCTGCATTTTACACCTGCTTTTGTCACGTTTGGCACAACCCAAATCAAAGGCGAGCGCGTGGCTTCTTCCCACAAAGCAAATTTGCGCCAATGGTGTTTTTCACCCAAATGCCATCCGTGGTCGCCCCAAAGGACAATCATCGTGG
>JANMJN010000247.1:0-2531 GCA_031371355.1 Saprospiraceae bacterium | reverse complement strand
TTTTATCGCCTTTGTTTTTCATGCTTTTGGCAATATGCCATTTGCCCGTCATATAAGTCGCATAACCCGCTTGTTGAAAAACCTCCGCCATTGTCACAGCGTTTTTACTCAAATCGTCTTTATAACCGTCTTCAGGATAATTTTCAGACGATAAATGACCCATGCCCGCTTGGTGCGGATACAAACCCGTGAGCAAAGAAGCCCGCGTCGGGCTACACCGCGCTGTATTATAAAAATGCGTAAAACGCAAACCATTGGCAGCCAAACGGTCAATATTCGGTGTTCTGATTTCAGAACCGAAGCAACCGATGTCTGAATAACCCATATCGTCGGTAAGAATGACGAGGACGTTGGGCTTTTTTTCAGGTTTTGTTTCTTTAATCATCGCCGAATTGAGGCTTAAACAAGCAAACAATAAGGCGAGAGTACCGAAAAACGTGTATTTCATATCCATTTCATGTTTTTATCAAGGTAAAGATACCCCCTCAGTATAAAAGTCTTTTCAAAAGGTGTTTTCTATCTCGATTGTTTTTGAGTCGTCAAAAACGCTGTCATCAGTTTTTCATGCTCTTTCAAAACGGTACTGTATTCGGCTTTTGTGGCTAAATTTTCTGTTTCCAAAGCATCTTTTTTGTAATCATACAATTCAATGGCAACAGGTTTTGCGGTAGCAAGAATTTTGTCTTTTCTAAAATCTTGTTGGTACCAAGCGATATAGCGATACTGCTTTGTGCGAATCGTATAGCCCATTATTTTATCTCCTTTGCGTGGATATTGGCTTTGCGTATAGGTTTTTACTTCGATTTTTGGATTTTTCAAAACAGGGACTAAACTTTTTCCCGCCAAACCTTCGGGCGTTTTCAAACCCGCCAAATCCGTCAAAGTGGGGAATATATCCACAAATTCAGACAAACCTTGTGCCTTTTGATTGCCTTTATACTTATGAGTGCGTCCCGCACCATCCCGCAAGGCGGGAGGGGTCGCTATGATAAGCGGCGCATGGGTCGCTTGTTCCAAATTATCGTGTTTGCACCAAAGACCATGGTCGCCGAGATGCCAACCGTGGTCGCCCCAAAACACAATTATCGTGTTTTTGTCAAAACCTTGCTTTTTTAATTCATCTAACAATTTGCCTACTTGTGCATCCATATAACTCACAGAAGCATAATACCCATGAATCAATTCCTTTTGAACCGCCTCGGCTTGCGGTTTTGAGCCGTCTGTAAATTTTTCAAAATTGCCTTGAACATAGCCGTTTATGAGTTCACCAGAATTTTGGGTCGCATAATCGGGTGCGCCAATGCTCAACGCTTGAATGGGCGAGATTTTAATTTTTGAACGGTCGTACAAATCCCAATATTTTTTAGGCGCAACAAAAGGCAAATGTGGTTTTACGAAACCGATGGCATAAAAAAACGGTTTTTTCTCTTTCGCAAATTGCGCCAACATCGCTGTCGCTTTCCTCGCCACAACACCGTCCATGTACGCATCATCAGGCACATCTGCCGACTCATAAGCGGGACCTTGATTGTGCATAAAATCGTCCAATTCTTTTCCTTTAAGCCCTCGTGCTTTGGCTTCATCTTCGATTTTCAACAATTTTGCCTTTGTTTCGGGTAATTGATAGTTGCCTACAAAGTCTTGAAAACCTTTTGCAAATTCACTTTTCGGCATTTTACCATAAGAAACAGCGGGAATTGACCACGAAGGTACGTCCATGCCTTTATCCACCGAGCGTTGGTCAAATACTTTACCAATGGTCGCTGTCGTATAACCATTTTCTCTAAAATACTGAGGGAGGGTCACCACATTGGGCACCATGTCTCGAATTTGGGTTTTTAAGTCCCAAACCCGCGTATAATCGGGTCTTTGTCCCGTCAAAAGGCTCGCTCTTGTGGGCGCACAAACGGCTTGTTGACAGTAATTGTTCATAAAAACAGTGCCCATTTTTGCCAATCTGTCAATATTCGGCGTAAGCATTTGGCTTTCGCCATAACAATTGAGAACAGGTTTCAAATCATCAATAGCGATGAAAAGAATATTGGGTTTTTCTGTTTTTTGTGCAGAAAGATTAAGACTTAAAGCAATTAAACATAGAGCCAAAAACGCGGTTATTTTTTTCATAAATAGAAGATTTACAATTTAAAATACTTTCAAAAAATCTGTCACAAATCCTTTCGATTTCACGCTTACGATAGACGTTCCTTTATTCATTCTGACCTTAATAAAAGCCCGACCATTCGATAATTGAATGGTACTCGACCCCGTTGACGTGCCTTGATGCTCTATCAATGCACCTTCGCCCGCCAAACCAAATGCTATCATTTGATTACCATCAACGCATTGGATACCTTTTGCATCAAATAATTTGGCACTTAAAGTCACTATATCACCGTCTCTTTTTTCAATAAACAGCTTTAAATGATGCGGTGCGCCCCATATTTGAGAAGAATATTCGAGCGTTTTTTCATCCTTAAAAGTCTCATTGCCTTTTTTGCCAATGGCTTTTAAAATGTTTTTTCCTTCTTTAA
>JANMJN010000218.1:0-1686 GCA_031371355.1 Saprospiraceae bacterium | reverse complement strand
GTCAAAATGCTGTATTCTTGGTTGTCTATTACGCCTCTGTTTTTCCATTCTTCAGTCAATGCCTTTCGCGTTTCAATAGTTTGGACACGTCGGGCAATCCATTCTTCAGAATAACCTTTGGCTCTGTATAGTTCTGCCTGCCGTTCTGTCAATAGTTCAGGGTCTTCTGTTTCTTGGATGCGTTCTGCGCCGACTTGTGCTAACCACAATTTCAGAGGTTCAGCTTTCGGAGAAGGAACAGACATAACAATCCTAAGCACCCCCTCAGTATGTGCGCAATCAGTAGGGCGCATTTTATTGTCTGAAGCCAGAAATTTCAACTTTTCACAAATTGTGAATAGTTGGGGTTCACGCTTTTTCAGCATACCCCAATAAGTTGAAGGTTTCGGACTATCGGTCAAAAATTCAATGACATCTATAACAGAAAAATACCATTGGTCATTGTGCCAAATTTTTCTAAGCTCTTTTCCCTCAAAAGGAACCAATTCGCTTTTCATTTGAATATTTTTTTAAAATGATTCAATGATTTGACGGAATCGTGATTATTTACCCAACTCAACTGCCCGATTGTAGGCTGCCACAGCCCCATCAATAATGTCTTGATGTAAGGTGTTGATTTTGAATGAGTTAATCGCTGCTTCGGTCGTGCCACCCCGTGAAGACACGCGCAAAATCCAGTCAGCACAAGACAAATTTGACTTGTTATAAAGGTCAACAGCTCCTGTAAAAGTTTGAACCACAAGCAATTCCGCTTCTGATTCCGAAAAACCCATTTGACGTGCGGCTTGCATCATGGCATCCATGAAATAATAAACATAAGCAGGTCCAGAGCCTGAAATCGCTGTTGTTGCGTCAATCATGTCTTCTTTTTCGACATAAACCGTCTTGCCCGTGGTTGCCAAAAGGTTTTGTACCATTACCAATTCAAGGCGGGTGACTTCATCCGCTGAGGTGAAAGCGGTCATGCCTTGACCGATTTGAGCTGGCAAATTGGGCATGGCTCTAATAACCTTTTTGACACCCAAAGCTTCTTGAATATTTTTGATTTTAACACCTGCCATGATGGTCAAAAACACTTGGTCGGGCGTTGTTGCTTCGCTTAATTTAGCAAAAAGAGCAGCCGAATCCTGTGGTTTAACTGCCAAAATGATGACATCTGCCTTAGAAATGCAGTCTTTTGCATCGAGATAAACCGTACCGAGATTGAGTTTCCGCAGCTCTACCGCTTTGTCTGCCAGATGCTCTAAAATCATCAATTGTTCGCGAGTCGTAACGTGAGAACGGAGAAAGGCTTGGGCGTAGGTCAAACCCATATTGCCGCCGCCGATGATGAGGATATTCATAAATTAATGGACAGTTGATAATGGATAATGAATAATGGAGAGCGAATAATGCGTAATAGAATTATCCATTATCCATTATTCACTATCAATTAATTGCAAAAGTACATTGCTTCTCTTGAAAAGTTGGATTTTGGGACAAAAAACTACCCCCTCAGTATCATTTACCGGTTGACTAAAATTTGTAAGACTAAAAATTTGTTTCTTTGCGTTTCACATAAATCAAAAAAAACGGCTTTGTCAAATGCTTAGTAATGAGTAAATAATAACTTGGCGTTTTTTGTCATTCTTTCACTGCGTTCAGAAAGACAAAAGGCGACGTTGTTTTTTACACGTTACTTAGACA
>JANMJN010000088.1:0-3262 GCA_031371355.1 Saprospiraceae bacterium | reverse complement strand
TAATAAACCTTCGATTTTGTAATCGTCGAGGTAATCCTTCTCATCATCAGCCGTAATGTGCAAAATGACATCCGTTCCACGCGTTGTTTTGTTGGCTTCTTCAATTGTGTACTGAGGGGTGCCATCACACGTCCACCGAACGCCTACAGAATCTTCTTTATACGATTTTGAAACAACCTCAACCTTCGCCGCTACCATAAAAGCAGAATAGAAACCGAGACCAAAATGCCCAATGATATTGCCTTCTTGATATTTTTCTAAAAACTCCGCAGCACTCGAAAAAGCAACTTCCGAAAGGTAGCGTTGAGCCTCATCAGCCGTCAAACCAATGCCTTTATCTCTAATTGTCAGCGTTTTACCTTTTTTATCAATGATAATTTCAATACGTGTGTCGCCGATTTCACCTGCAACATCACCCCGTTTGGCAAGTGTCTGCAATTTTGTCGTGGCATCAACGGCATTTGATACCAATTCACGCAGAAAAATCTCTTGATCGCTGTATAAGAATTTTTTAATAATGGGAAAGATATTCTCTGTTTGGACTGAAATATTGCCTGTTATCATATCGAATTTAGTTTGTTATGGATTGAAAATACATTTTTTTTATGTTTGGAATTTTTTCTGAATGTGTTTATACACTGCTCTCTTTCAAATGCAATGCCATGCCTTTTTGAACTGACAAAATGACAGGGCATAAAAAAAGTCGCCCTTATAGGACGACTCTTATCTATCAAAAAGATAATAATATTTTTACAGTGCAGCTGCTGCCATAAACGTTTTACGTTCAAGCTTTGGAACAACACCTTTCAGTGATTCAAAACGATAACCTTTGGCACTAAAATGCTCCAATACACGCGGCAAAGCATATTCCATACGCTCAAAAGCCTTCAAACTATCATGAAAAACAACGATTGAACCGCGTTTGGCACTCAGTATGACGTTTTCAAAAACGGCTTCTTTGGTTAAATCAGTGTCAAAATCACCACTCAAAACATCCCACATGACGATACGGTAATGTCTTGTCAGAAACTGCGTTTGACTCGGGGTCAAACGACCATAAGGCGGACGAAAAAGCCCCGAATTGACTAAGTGTGCACAATGACGAACATTGTGAAAAAACGGAATATTATCCGTATTCCAACCACTCAAATGGTTAAAGGTGTGGTTGCCAACCTGATGCCCTTCTGCCAATACTTGCTGAAATACTGAGGGGTGCTTCCGCACATTGTCACCGACACAAAAGAAGGTTGCTTTCGCGTTGTACTTTGCTAATTGTTCTAAAACCCAAGGCGTAACCTCTGGAATCGGACCATCATCGAAAGTAAGATAGAGGACTTTTTCCTCCGTTTTAATGTTCCATGTAAAATTGGGGAACAGGCTTTCAAGGAATCGTGGTGTTTTGATAAGATACATAATTTGTTGATTTACAATCTTTTACGAGAAGATTATTTATTGAAAATTGATTATTATTGTATGTTCGTTGTGCAAAAATTCTAATGAATGATTCAATATGTCAAACAAAAAAAAACGCTTAGTGTTTTTTAAAAACTAAGGTATTTAATGATTTTATTCGTTAGCAGCGATAAATATGGAAATGATTAAGTTTGTGGAGGATGCTTTTCCGTTTCGATTATATTAATTCAACGTTTCATTGCTTAATCGTGCTGCCTTGTTTTTGTTTTTTTCAAAAATAAATTTGCTATTAATACGTCTTTTTCCAGAATAAATTTTCTCATACAAGGAAAAATTAAAATTTAGCATCGTAAAATTGTCTTTCGATACAATTTTAACTAAAATGATAAAACCTCCAACAAATAATATTTTGAAAATGAATGAATAAAATTTCTATATTTTTTTAAAAAATATGAAAATTCATTAAGTTTAAATTGCATAAAAAATCAGTTTTAAAGCATTGCTAATCAATTATTTAGAAATTCAATGCCTATCATTTACAATTCATCATTTCATTGATGTACATTTGCGGCGCAAATAGCAACCATATAAACTATTTTTCATTCACTGATTTAGACTTAGACTATCGCATTTAGGTACAAAAAAATCGGCGTAAATTTTCACATATGAGTATCAGAGTTCGCTTCGCACCCAGCCCAACAGGTGCTTTACATATCGGCGGCATTCGCACCGCTTTATTCAACTATCTTTTAGCTAAAAAACACGGTGGTACATTCATATTGCGCATCGAAGATACCGACCAAACACGCTATGTTGCGGGTGCAGAACAATACATTATTGACGCTTTAAAATGGTGCGGCATCGCTCCTACTGAGGGGATCGGTTTTGGCGATGGACAATATGTACCTTACCGTCAATCTGACCGTTTCAAGCAAGGTGTTTATCAAAATTATGCCAATGAATTGATTCATAATGGTTTAGCATATTATGCTTTTGATACGCCGCAACAATTGGAAGCCATGCGAACTATTCTGCAAAATGAAGGTGCAAAAAATCAATCGTACAGCCAAGCCACACGTACGCGCGAAGATTTGGGTTTGCAAAACTCACTACGCCTCTCCGCTGATGAAGTTCAAAACCGCATGGCTGCTGGTGAATCGCATGTAATCCGCTTAAAAATTACTGAAAATCAAGTTGTTACACTTACCGATATTATTCGTGGTGAAGTTAATTTTAATACAAATGAACTTGATGACAAAGTGCTTTTGAAAGCAGACGGTATGCCAACCTACCACTTAGCCAATATTGTTGATGACTACGAAATGAAAATTTCACACGTCATACGTGGCGAGGAGTGGTTGCCTTCGGCAGGACATCACGTTTTGATTTATCGCGCTTTCGGTTGGGAATCTGTCATGCCACAATTCGCTCATTTACCTTTGATTTTAAAACCCGATGGCAAAGGCAAATTGTCAAAACGCGACGGTGCAAAATTCGGGTTCCCCGTTTTTCCTTTAGAATGGAAAGGCGATACGCCCGAAAACTCCTTTGAAGGCTTCCGCAGCTTAGGTTTTGACCCACGTGCTGTTGTCAATTTTCTTGCTATGCTCGGTTGGAATCCTGGCACAGAGCAAGAGATTTTCAGCCTCGATGAATTGGCAGCCCTTTTTTCTCTTGAAAAAATACACAAAGCAGGTGCTCGATTCGATTACGATAAAGCCAAATGGTTCAATCAACAATACCTTCATGCAACCTCCAATGCCGATTTGGCAGCACAATTGCACCCCCTCAGTATAGAGCGAGGCTATACTGTTTCAAAAGAAAAATTAGCTCAATTCGCAGGTTTAAT
>JANMJN010000026.1:0-1835 GCA_031371355.1 Saprospiraceae bacterium | reverse complement strand
TCAGCATTTGTTTCTATGCTCAATTTTGATACAGGATTAGTTGTCCCAATCCCTAAATTCCCATTTTTATCAAGTCTCATACGTTCAGTCGTTGCATTGGCAGACGCTGAATTCCATCCTGTCAAAAAACGAATAGCATTTACATCAGGGTCGCTACTGCTTTTGGGTGAAGCCCGTAAAACCAAACCGCCTGTTCCAGTTGACCATAAAATACCCGCATCTTGATCGGGACCAATTGTGTATGATGATGCACTATGACCTAAATTAGTGAAATTACCACCATTCCCTGCTGTTATACGCATAATAGCTTGAGAGGCTGAACTTGTAGAAGTGTTTCTAATATCTACCATTAATCTGTCATCAAGTACTCCACTGCCATCAGAATTGGTTTCAACACTTAATTTAGAAGGAGGATTAAGTGAACCAATGCCTAAATTTCCATTGGTTGCTAAAACCGCTTTTTGAGTTGCATTGGTATTAAACCGCAAATCCTGTGCATTCGTTGTGCCTAATTTATCCGTTGAAGTAGCCACATTGCCACTTAAGCCCCAGCCTGCCGCCGCACTGCCGCCATTGGCAGCATACAAAGCATAAGGAACGGACAGAAATTGCGATGTACTCATCACAGAAAAGTTATTGCCCCCATTAATATCCAATTCTACTTTAAAGAATTTATTACCTGTTGCCCAAGTGACGGCGTTCATGCTGCCCGAAACGGTTGAGCCTTGACCGATACCAAAAGTGACTAAGCCAAATTGGTTGGTGGTTTTGTTTTGAGTCTCGATATACTGAGGGGTGCCGCTGGGTCCGCCGTCTAAAATAGAAAGGCGAAAATTGACCGCCTTGTTTTTAACGATTTCTCCTGCGGCATCGCGCACAACCGCTTGATAATTAATGACTTGTGGTGCTTGTGCTTTGAGTATCGTTAAAGATAGGGTTGCAAAAAGCACCATAAAAAGAGAACGAAAAAATGTTTGAGATGTCATGATAACATTATTTAGTTGATGAGAAATAAATAGCGTTTATTGTTTTATGATTTTATGGACAATCTGTGTATCCGTTGTTTTGAATAAAAAAAAGTAAGTGCCATTGGGCAAATCCTTCAAAAAGTATGTTTGCTGATAGGGATTTTCAGATTTAAGTATGGACAAATATCGGATAGGCATACCGAGTATGTTTGTAATGGTTAGCTGCGCATCACGCGTAAATTGACATTCAATCGTAACCTCATCATGAATAATTGTTGGGAAAACAGACGCCCAGTTTTGCTTTTGGTTGTTTTTATCAAAAAAGACAGAAATTGTCTTTGACAATTGTTCGAGTCCACCAAAATCAATTTGTCTTAAACGGTAATAATTGACGCCTTCAAGTGGGTTTTTGTCGAGAAAATCATAGTTGTGACGCACTGCGCTCGATCCTAAGGCTTTGACTTCACCTATTTTTGAAAAAGACTTAGCATCGCTGCTGCGTTCAATATCAAAACGGAGGCTGTTGCGCTCGGAAAAGGTCAGCCAATCGAGTTTTACGAACTCACCCAGCTTTTTAGCAGTGAAATCACCTAATTCGACAGGAATCAAAGGATCAGAAAAGGGTTGTTGAAAACCTTGTGTCAGAAAACTAAGACCATTATTGCCCAATACGATGACGGATTCGCCGACCGTATAGCTTAAAGAACCTTGAGCATTTTGAACAAAATCGCCCGATGAAGCCACGACTTCACGTTCCAAACTTTGAGCAGATATTGTTTTTGAAAAAATAAAAAAAGAGAATAGGATCAGCAAATTTTTCATAGGAATTTCAGGTTTTTTAGAACTTAAATGTTGCTAAAGTTTAAT
>JANMJN010000010.1:0-2304 GCA_031371355.1 Saprospiraceae bacterium | reverse complement strand
GACAAGAAGTTGCGAGAGGCTGGCTCGTATGGTTATTTGGTTAAAATTCCTTTGTCCAAAGCGAATTTGAAAAAACCCGTTCGCCAAGGGTTTGTGACCTTAAAAATACAAGCGGATACTGAGGGGGGGCTTGCGATTTATGGCGAGGACTTTGGGCGGTATCCTGTGAATCCGAGTGTGGTAATATTGAATTAGGATACTTCATTTGAATTAGGATTTATAGGATAATTAAGATGCTAAGGATTGCAATAATCCTTAGCATCTTTAATTCATTAGTACTGACAAGCATAATGTGTTAAATAATATCAGATATGTTGATTAGAAATGTTTTTTTGAAGATGTGAAGTTGAGAGATAAGCCCATTTTTCAATTATAAAAGATGTCAACTTCAATAATAAGGGTGCTGAAATATCTTCGGGTAATTGTTTTAAAACAATAGAAAGGGCGTTGTTTAGTGATAAGTTCGGGCTTTCTTCAAAGAGAGCCAATACTTTGTTTTCGGCGATATATTCCATACTTCTTTCATGGTGTTTTGGAAAAATAACACTTGGTTTTGCGCTGTTAAGATGGCGTAATGTGTCATGCAAATGTGCATATTCAGGCATTTGCATAGCCTCTTCAAAAGGAATGGATTTTTTAAATTTATTGATTTTCATTCGTCAAATTTAAGTGAAATTTTGAAATAATTATAATATTTTTTGGGAGAATAAACTTCACTTTCTTCATTATGAAAACCCAAAATGTCAAAAAAAGGTTTCATTTCTTCAAAATGTCTTTGAAAAATTCGATTGTAGAGTTTTCTACGCCTTTCGTCAACAGGTTTAATAACAATTGTTCTTTCTGGAAATTCTCCTAAAAACTCATAAATGGTCTTTGCAACACCTTCGCTTTCAAAAACAAAAAGTGTTTTGTTGTATAAAGTGATATAATCGTAAGTTTCATTTAGCATAATATTTTCAAATAGTAGTTTAAAAAAGCAAAGAAGAAGGTAAGGTTTTTAATGAATGATTTTTACGAACTTTTAATCCATATTGCTATCCAATAAGTCACTCTTTATATCCTTAATTTCCTTCGGATTGGGTAGTTTTTCCAAAATATTATAAGCAAACTTTTGCTAAAGCTTTGCGATTAAATAATATTGCAACGCCTATCAACATGAGAATTGTTAGCATAAAAACGGGTTTTTTAATTCATTTAGATAGAAATATTAGGCTTTTGAGCTACGAATTATACGAATTGACTAATTGGACATAATTTAAGTTTAGATTAGTCAATTCGTAAAATTCGTAGCTCAATTATTCCCCCGACTTAATCATCTTACCCAATATCTTACCTAAGCGCAAAGCCTGTGCAAAATCGCCATCAATCTTCAAACGACCTTGAATAAACGCTGTTTGGATATTCAATTTACCCGTTGCAATCTTCATAACATGTTCATCCTCAATAGTAAAAATGACATCAGGGCTGATAGACGCACCTTTTACGACAGTGCCGGGCACTGAATTAAGGTCAATTTTCCATTCTGTTGGTACATCACCTGTTACATTAAATTGGTAGAGACCGCCTTTGGGTTCTTCCGTTTTGGGCTGTTTTTTTAGGAACTTTTTCAAGTCCTCAAACAGTTTATCGGACTCTGCTTTTTCACTTTTCTTAGTTGTTTTGACCGTTTTTTCTTTCCGATGTACCAAAATAGCTGCTTCCAATTCATTGGCGGATTCTCTTAAATAGCGTGTAAAAACATCAATATCTGGCATCGAGTTGGCATCAGAAGTTGGGCTGATGGTCACCAAACCATTATAACTTAAAATGGTGATAATCAATCCCATACCGTCAATAATTGGTGCCATACCCATGATGGACAGTATTTGATGACCATTCATATAAAGGGGAATATTCGGTCCTGGCACATTCGTAATCGTCACATTGAAAACAGGGTTGTGCATTTCTGACACATGAAAACGGGAATACAAACGCGCCGCTTGGTTCGCAATACCGAAAGGCACAGCCTCTGCCATATCAGACAAAGTCTTCGCACCTACGGCTCCGTGATACGCCTTTCCACGGGAAGTATTTTCATGTATGACTTCCAAACGTTCAATTGGGTCTTCGATATTGGTCGCTATTTGTATCAAAATGGGTGTGATTTGATTGCCATGCGTTTCCGTATCGCCTTCAGAACGGGTAGAAATAGGAATCATGGCAACTAAAGGTTTATAGGGTAAAATGTCTATTTCTAAAAAATAAAGCCGCAAAGCACCTGCACAAATCTAAAACATTACATCATTCATGGTCGTCCCCATAAAT
>JANMJN010001309.1:0-1510 GCA_031371355.1 Saprospiraceae bacterium | reverse complement strand
GCGACAGTTGCCACCGAGTCGTTCCACCCGTTGGTGCATCGTCCGCAAGCCATTATTGCCCTTTATTACTGAGGGGTCAAAACCACGTCCATCGTCAATGATGGTTAAGTGTAATTTCTCCTTGTATTCAATGGCTATGATTACTTGACTCGCTTGTGCGTGTTGTGCAATGTTCCGAAGCGCCTGTTTGAGTACCAAAAACAAGTTGTGCTGAATTTTGCCCGATACGATTTTGTCCGAAGGTATATTATCGGGCAAATCAAATTGGCATTTAAGTCCCGCATCTCGGCAGAAATTGTTTGACCAGACGCGAAAATCCACTAAAACATTGGTCAACAACTCGTCTTTGGCGTTCATATCCTTGATAATTTCATTCATGCCGTCTAAAGCGTCCTTTGCAGCTGTAGAAAGGCTTGCCAGAGGGTCTTCTACTGCGGGGGTCTTTTTCTTTTTTTTCCATTGCGTTTTGAGGTTTTCAGTCATGTATTTGATGCGTACTAAGTCTGCGCCCAAGTCGTCGTGCATTTCGTCGGCAATGCGTTGGCGTTCTTCGTGGATGATGCGTTTGCGCTGTCGTTTTGTATTACTGCGATAAATAAACCATATACCTAAAACTAATAACGGTAGTAAAACAAACCACAACCACGGCTTTTGCCATAAGGGTTTTTGGGTTGTTTCTTCCATATTCAAACTATTAGATGGCGCATTTACCACAGTCGCACCCTCAGCCATAAGCGGCAGTCCTTCGTACTTCACGATTTTAGGGAAATCGGGGTCGTGATATAGGTCTAACATACCACCCCAAATAGCCGTTGGCGAAGCATAAGCAATGGTAGTCGGTGCTATTCGAGAAATCATTTCCCAAGTATTACCCAAATCACGGCTAATATAAGTTGCAAAGTTTTTGGGATCGTTAGTGCTTACGCCATTCGTCAATCGAAAAGAAGCGATGATATAATTGGAAGGCGGTATGATTTCTATATCAAAACAAGCTCCCTCGGGTTTTTTCTGTGGGTCAATGTTGATGTCTTTCCATGTTTTACCGCTATCTCTGCTAATTTTGAAAAGGTTATCGTTAAACTTTTTCTTTTTATAATTCCAAGTCCAGTTCGATGCAATGCCTGTGCCGTCGGGCGAAAATACAAGAGCACACAAATATGGTAAACCTGTTATACTTACTGTCCAATGAAAACCACCATCGTGTGAGATAAAAATGCGCCCTTTGCTTGTACCAAAATAACAAGTATTGCCCAAAATCACAGCTTGACCAGTATAGGCAATCTCGTCGGCAATAGGTGGTGGGATATCTGATTTTGGCACACGTTGCCATACTTGCCCAGCAGTAATCGTATTATAAATTTCAAAATAGCCATCACGGGGGTCACCTAATAAAATACCTCTAGAAGGTGACCAAAAATGTATATTATCCAAAAAACTTTCTGTTTGCGAAAAGGGTGTCGGCATCTCAATCCATGTTTTGCCGCCATCATTTGTTTTAAGAAGTCTATTA
>JANMJN010001286.1:0-6908 GCA_031371355.1 Saprospiraceae bacterium | reverse complement strand
GTCCATTTTTTCGATAGAAAACTCGCCTTTAATGTGTAAATCGTTGATTTTCTCGGCTTTAAGGCGACTGTGGATTTTCTGTAAACCTTCGGTCATACCCATAAAAGCCACTTCGGCAGTGTTCGGAATGAACGAAAACACGGTATTTTCAAAATCATAATCAACGGCTTTTGCCACCGATTCCGCTAACTGTTCGCCCAACTGTTTTCTTTCTAAATAAATATCACGGTCAGTGCCGCGTGAAAAATAGATGCGTTCAAATGAGCAAGCCAAACGTTCCCGTTCCTGTGTAAATGGTTTTTCAGTAACACTACCATTTTTCTTAATAACTAAGGCATGAGCGGGTTTTAGCTCTTGAATCATTTGATAATTGACATTAAAAACGGACTGAATGGCAGGACGTTCAGAAGCCACAACCACCACCTCATCGTCTTGATAATAAAACGCAGGACGAATCCCGTTCGGGTCGCGCATGACAAAAGAATCACCATGCCCCAACATACCCATCAAAACATACCCACCATCTAAGCCTTTAGCCGCCCGTTTTAAAATACGTTGTACATCGAGATGCTCCGCGATGAGGTTTGTCAATTCCTTATTCGAGTAATTGTCTCGTTTGAAATAATTGAACCAATGTTGCACCTCATCGTCAAGGAAATGACCTATTTTCTCCATAACCATGACGGTATCTGACTTTTCCTTAGGGTGTTGCCCCAATTCCTCTACGAGAAACTCGAAAAGCTCGTCCACATTGGTCATATTAAAATTACCTGCCAGCAGCAAATTCCGACAAATCCAGTTGTTTGGGCGCAAAAACGGGTGTACTTGCTCTATCGTATTGCCGCTGTGCGTGCCATACCTCAGATGCCCCATCATCACCTCACCCATGTAAGGATAATGCTCTTTGAGAAAAGCAGCATCGCTGATTTGTTCGGTGGTCAGATCTTTGAAATGCCAAAACACTTGTTCAAATACGTCTTTAATGTGTTGTGTTTGCGTATTCGAACGTTTGCGGCTAAGGTAGCGTGTGCCAGGTGTCGGGTCGAGTTTAATGGTTGCGATGCCTGCACCGTCTTGTCCACGGTTGCGCTGTTTTTGCATCAAGAGGTGAAGTTTATTCAAGCCGTAGAAAGCTGAACCATATTTTTCATGGTAAAAATCTAATGGCTTCAAAAGTCGAACGAGCGCAATGCCACATTCGTGTTTGATTTGTTCACTCATTGAGATGTCGGATAATGATTGAAACTATATTGGAAGATGCTGCAAAGGTAACATAAATTGCTGAATGGTTGTATGGTTAAATGGCTGAATTGCTGTATGGCTGTATTGTTAAGTTGTTGTTTCACTATATAGCTATATAGCCATACAACCATTTAACAATACAGCCATACAACCATTTAATCAACAATGAACACGTTGAAAATCACTTCGTCATTGATGGGTCCACCACTTTTAGGGTGAATTTGCTTCAAAACGATGGTGACATACTTTTTCAATTGCGTTTTGTGGTCTTCTGGCTCGGCTTTGTCGCTCTTGAAAGTCGCTTTCACAAAACCCTTTTCGCTTGGTTGAACCGTTGAACGAGTCCAATCCAAATCCGTACAATCGCAGCCTGAAACAAGGTCAATATCAAGGGGCGCATTGCCTGTATTCGTAAAATTGTAGGTCACGGACGGTCTTTCGCCCGTTTTAATTTTGCCAAAATCAACAATTTTTTTGTCAAATGCCATCTTAGGCATGCCGCCAGTGGTGTTGACGGGAGGTGGCGGTGCATCTTGTTTTGGCGTTTTAACGGTCGTACTTGATGTGGTTTTGACATTTTTCATGGTCGCTTTTGAGGGCGTACAAGGCTTTTTTGCGGTTGTTTTTTTAGTCGTCGTACTTTGAGCAGACACTGAAACAAAACCTAAAAGGCATAGAAAAAAAGACATTTTTAGAACTAAGGATTTCATATTTAATATGATTTTTAAAATTTTATGTAAAAAAAAATTAGTCAATAATAAGCGCTTCAAAACTCAATTCCTCAACAATCGGATAGTCATTTGCAGGGTGATTTTGCTTCAAAATGACATCAATCGGCTTTTTTATGGGCTTTTTACGGTCGGCTGGTTCAATATCTTCTGAATAAAAAACAGCTTTTATCATACCTTTTCCACCCGGTTTGACGGTCGTGCTTGTCCATTCGAGGTCTGTGCAGTCGCAACTTGAAACGATGAGAATATCGAGGTCAGTATCACCCGTATTCGTAAAATGAAAAACAACTTCTGGTTTATCTCCCGCTTTGATTTTGCCAAAATTTATCGCCTTTTTATCGAACGTCATAATAGGCATATTTGCCATAGGTGGCAGCGCATCTTGTGGATGGGTACTATGTGTAGTCGAGTCAAGTGTTGTTTTAACGGCATTTTGAGCATTTAAACCAACAACAAAGCAACATAAAAAGAAGGTATTTCTTAAAACCAATGATTTCATTTTTTGATAAATCTTTAATAATGAAGCACAAAATTAATAGAAAAACGGAAAAAACACCCCCCTCAGTATTTTATGCTTTTTTTGAACAAAAAATGTCCTGTGATAAGTTTGTGAGACTCTAATCTGACATTTGCACTGCGATTTATCACTTAATTGTTTAACATTTTTAAATTTCTCACTTATGAAAAAAGCACTCTTATTCTCACTCATGTTTGCGTTCGCCGCTTTGGTCAGTTGCTCAAAAACTGAAACCATCACCGTTGATTCATCTGTGCCAAACGGTGCATTTACTTCAAAATTGTCTGGCGCATTGACTGCCCAAAACGGCACACCAACAGCAGGAACAGCTTCCGTTGGAACAGACGGACAAAGCGCAAACTGGGTCAAACTCGGCAGCGATTTCAAAACCGAACTCGGCACTGGTACAGCGACTTTGTACCTTTCCACATCAGCGACTTACAAAGCAAGCCCTGGTACTGGCAACCCCGATTTGAAATTGGTCGGCGTCATTGCTAAAAACGGCGAACAGTATTTCAAATTGAACGCAGCACCTGAATCTAAATTTACGTATGTCATTGTTTGGTGCGGCTCGGCAGCCATTCCTTTTGGTAATGCGATGCTGAAATAAGCTTCTTTTTTTGAGTAAAATTGGATTATTGATGGTAATTTGAGCATCAATTTCATCATTCAATAATCCAATTTTCTCTATCATGCCACTCTATTATCTTTCACACCCAACTGTTTATGACATGAAAAAGATACTTTTCTTACTCTTTATACACCTTTTTTATTTCGGCAAAAGCCAAATGCTGGGACAAAGCGGCTGGACACGCAACAAAGCCGGCATCTATGCCAAAGCCGGTTTTTATACTTTAAACGGCTCAAATTACTACAATACTGAGGGGATCAAATCTCAAACCCGTGATTTCCATCAACAAGCTCTGACGTTTTATGGTGAATATGGTTTAACTAAAAATATTACAACCATACTCAATTTTCCTTATTTGAAAGGACAAGGCTATGCTGATGACAAACGGGCGACAGGCATCGGGAATCCACAATTGGAGTTAAAATTTGCACTTTATCGGAAAATACCTGTCGTTTCCTTGACCGTCGGGGCAGAACTACCGTTTGCGAAACAAACCAATTATTCTGTTGCCCGACAACCTGATGCTTTTGGTGTTGTCAATCGCATAAATTTGCCAACGGGTTATCCCGATTTGAATTATTGGGGTACATTAGCGGTATCATCAGGTTTTTGGAAAGGTATGGGTTGGGTCAGTGCTTATGGTCAGTATATTGTTCGTGGAAAAGACTTCAACAATCAAGCGAAATTGGGCTTTGAACTCGGTTACAAATGGACACCGAAGTTTTGGACAAACGCCCGCCTCGTTGGTTGGTATCAAGCACAGGCGAAAAAAGGGACAAATGCTTCGATTGTCAATGGGCAAGGTACTGAATATACCAATTTAGGCATCGGGGCAGCTTATGAAATTATTAAACATTGGAGTATAACGTTGGATTATCAAACGGCGAACAACCTTTTGGTACGTCCTAAAAACATACAAGGTGCGCCGCTTTTTCAAGTCGGTGTTTCCGCAGAGTTTTGATTTTACCTAAAAATCATAAAAATGAAAGTAGCCATTATCGGCAACGGCATCGCAGGCATTACTGCCGCCCGTTGGATTCGCAAATTAAGCGACAGTACAGAAATTACAGTCATTTCTGATGAAGGTGATTATTTTTTTAGCCGCACCGCCCTCATGTACATATACATGGGTCATATGCGTCTGCGCGACACGCAGCCTTATGAAAATTGGTTTTGGGGAAAAAATCGTATCAATTTACTGAGGGGGCGTGTAGAAACGGTTGATTTCGCTCATAAAACATTGAAAATCAAAGACAAATCAGATTTCGTTTATGACAAATTGATAATTGCAACGGGCTCAAAATCCAATAAATTTGGTTGGGCAGGGCAGGACTTAGACGGCGTTCATGGCTTATATCATCTTCAAGACTTGGCGGCAATGGAGCGTCATACCGCTTCTGGTATCAGCCGTGCAGTTGTTGTTGGTGGTGGTTTAATAGGCATAGAAATGGCTGAAATGTTTCATTCACGGCATATTCCCGTCACCTTTTTAGTGCGTGAAAATAACTTTTGGGATAATATTTTACCCATTGAAGAGTCAAAAATGATCAATCGCCACATTCTTGAGCATGGCATTGACTTGCGTTTGCAAACAGAATTAGACCATATCATTGATGAAAACAACGATGGTAAATTAGACGCCATTCAAGTAAAAAATGGCGAAAAACTGCCGTGTCAATTTGTTGGCTTAACAGTTGGTGTTTCACCCAATGTTGATTTTTTGAAAAATACCCCCCTCAGTATAAATCGCGGAATAAAGGTCAATAACTACTTAGAAACCAATCAATTAGATGTCTATGCTATCGGCGATTGTGTTGAATTAGAAACCCCGCAGCCAGGTCGCCGCCCCATCGAAGCGATATGGTACACTGGCAAAATGATGGGCGAAACGGTGGCGTATAGTATAGTCGGAAAAAAGGTGCAGTATAACCCAGACATCTGGTTCAATTCTGCTAAGTTTTTTGACATCGAATATCAGGTTTACGGTGACATCCGCGCAATGAAACCTGATGAACATGAAACGATTTATTGGGAACACGCAGACGGGAAACACGCCATTCGCATCAATTTTGATAAAAATACTGAGGGGGTGGTTGGCTTCAATTTAATGGGTGTTCGCTATCGCCACGAAGTTTGTGAGAAGTGGATAAAAGAAGGCTCGAAGGTCGAAATGGTACTACAAAACTTAGGACTCGCCAATTTCGACCCTGAATTTTATAAAGAATATGAACAAGAAGTGGTTAATATTTATAATCAAAAGTTTAACAAAAGCCTTCAACTAAAAACCAAACGCGGACTGAATATGGTTACGCGATTTTTAAAAGCCGCTTTTTAAAAAAAATATATAAAGATGCAAGTCGAACAAAGTCTCTCATTAGCCAATCCGTCGCCGATACATACAACGGTGCGTCAAAAAATCGGGCTTTCAGCCGTTACTATTGGTTTTTTGATGTTGATGGTCGCTTTTTTAAGTGGACAGTCAGCCTTTAACCTTTCGCCAGCACTGTTTTTTACCATAGCAGCTGCCTTGATGATTGGCGGAGCCGTCGTTTTTATACGTGATGAATACATCGGCAAACCAGAAGGCATCAAAAACAACAGTGTTTACTTTCACACTCTTTCGTCACGTGAGGCATTGATTGGCTTGCTTGTTTCGCTTGTAGCATGGTTGGCTTTGACGCAATTACCTGCCTTTGGTTTGGGTAGTTTTACGAGTTGGAACGCCTATTATGCCCTTCAATTGGCTGTTGTCGCCTATTTTGGCAATAAAATGTTCAGAAGAGAACAGTTGAGTCAAATGAATGCACGCGGTTTAGGTGCTTGGATGCTCGGCATTTTTCTGACAGGTTTTTATGTTGTTTTATATTGGTATGGAGAAAAAATGGTGGGTTTGATAGCTATTTTTGACCCCCTCAGTAAATTGGTCAGAAACAGCCCTGCCGACCAATGGTTTGTGTATGGTACGCTTTATACGGCGGGCGTTTTGGTCATGGCTTATAAATTTGCCTTGAAATACAAGCATAATCGTTATCAACTCATTCGTACGGCATCGGTTTCTTTCTTTCAATTGGGTTTTGCGTTCCTCATTCCGTCATTTTTGAAAATGATGAACGAACCTGAATATTACTTTACCTACTTCTGGCCTCTCAAAACAGACCCTTTGAAACCCGATGGTATTGACTATATCGTACAATCTTCAAGCCATGGTTTTGGTTGGTATTTCATTGCTTTTTCTGCCATTATGACCTTTGTAGCCACACCAATTTTGACCTATTTTTATGGCAAACGTTGGTATTGTTCTTGGGTTTGTGGCTGTGGCGGCTTGGCAGAAACCGTTGGCGACTCATTCCGTCAATTGTCTGATAAATCATTAGGCGCATGGAAATTCGAGCGTTGGATGATTCACTCGGTTTTAGTAGCCGTTGCGGTTATGACAACATTATTATGGGTTAATTCAGCGACAAAAGGAGCCGTTTTAGGCGATTTGTCTCATGGATTCTCTAAAACGTATGGTTTTTTGATTGGCTCTATGTTTTCAGGCGTGGTTGGTACAGGCTTTTATCCAATTCTTGGTTCACGTGGTTGGTGTCGTTTTGGTTGCCCACAAGCCGCTATTTTAGGCATTTTTCAAAAGAAAAAATCGAAATTTCGCATCACAACAAACGGTAGTCAGTGCATCAGCTGTGGCAATTGCTCAACGTATTGCGAAATGGGTATTGATGTTCGGGCTTATGCACAACGTGGTCAAGATGTTGTTAGAGCTTCTTGTGTGGGTTGCGGCATTTGT
>JANMJN010001276.1:0-2018 GCA_031371355.1 Saprospiraceae bacterium | reverse complement strand
ATGATATTTTTCGACTAAATGAATCAAATACACATCGGCATTCGGCATTCTATCCATATTATTGTCAAAAACAGCCGTTAACCATTGCAAAGTGAACTTATAGAATTCAGCATTTGGACGCGTTTTTTCTAATATGAAATTAAGTTGCGCTTTCACAGAATCCGTACTATTTGCCATGTAACCTAAAAATTGCTCTAACCGATTGGCATAATAGGGTGTTCTTAATAGCCGCTTATCGGTGAAATCCACACCGTCAAAAAAGTGTTGACGGAAATAGTACCAATAAGCGGGATTCGGTTTATCATTCTTCAACAGCGTTAATTCAGCTGGCACAACGGGCATCGTCAAAATATTCAAGAGCTTTGAAGTGAATAGGTGTGGAGCTTGACGAATAACGCTTTGCGTGTATTTTTCAAGCCCAGCATAACGTGCCGTGATTTTTTGTTGTTGCTCATTGATGACACTTTTATCCGCTTTGGCTTGCCGCAACATATCCGTCATGGCAGAAATTTGACTTATTTCGTTCTGTATCCTTTGAATTGTTTTCATATAATTGAAAAAAACAGCATTCTCAATAGACTGTTCAATTTTGGCACTTTCATAAGGTGTTGATATATCAGTCGAAATGGTGAAGTCATGTTCATTGGCTAAAATCATATTAAAAATGACCCCCTCAGTATTGGCGACAAAATAAACGCCTTGTGCCAATGTACTTTTCGATTTGAAACGAATGCCGCCCGTTATCGTATCTGCTTGTATGGTGTCCAAGGCATAAGTTTGTTCGCCGATATAGTAACCCAAGACAACTTTTGACGTTTTGATACCAGTGATTTTGATTTTAATGTCATAATAAGCACTGTCTTCCGACGAAGCTTTTATCGAATCGGGAAATAAAAACAGCGTGAGAAAAATAATTATGGCTTTTTTCATAGTGGAAAAATATTCAATTAACATACACTTTGCGTTTTATTAAGTTTTTCAATATAAATAAATGTCAACCTTTGTACGCAATTTTCCTTTGTTTTGATACGATGAATTGTGTTACGGCTATCGAGTAACTAAAATTTTTAAAACTTATTCTTTCTTGAACTACGAATGTTATATTTGCCAAAAATTTATAATAGACTGGTATAACATCCTTCACCTTTAACGATAAAAATAAAAATATGGATCTTTTGACCTTAATTCTCAGCTTTGCGGCAGTCGCGGCTGTGTTGACTGCCTTGACTTGGCGTATGCAACCCAAACATTTTTTATCTTTTTTACAATATTTCTCAGGTGTTTGGTTTATCTTTTCAGGAGCTGTCAAAGCGGTTGACCCTTGGGGAACAGCTTTTAAAATGCAGCAATATTTTGGCGAATTCAAATCAACTTTCAGCGAAACATCATTTAAGTTTATCACTCCTGTTTTGTCTTGGATGTCCGACAATGCCTTGAGTTTCTCGATTTTTATGATTGTTTTGGAAATTCTCATCGGTGTTTTATTGATTTTGGGACATAAAACCAAATTGACTTCGTGGGTCATGTTGCTCATTATGGTCTTCTTTACGGCTTTAACAGGATATACGCATTTGACAGGTTATGTGCCAGATGGCGTTAACTTCTTTGAGTTCGCTAAATGGGGACCTTGGGTGGAAACGAATATGAAAGTAACCGATTGTGGTTGTTTTGGCGATTTCTTGAAACTGAAACCAACGGTGTCTTTTTATAAAGATTTGGTCATTTTGATGCCTATTACCATCTTTTTTGTTTTTAAACACAAGCATTTTGTGCCGCTTTTGACCGTTTTATGGCGAAAAATATTGGTTTGGGGAACGATTCTCTTCGCTACGATTTTCTGCTTGCGCAATACTTTTTATGATGAGCCTGTGGTTGATTTTCGTCCCTTTAGAAATGGTGTGAATATTCGCACGCAAAAAGAAGCGGAAGAAGAGGCGGCAGGCAAAGTGAAAATTTTATCTTGGAAAATCAAAAATGACAAGACTGGTGAAACCTTAGAATTAGCAGATGATGTGTAT
>JANMJN010001260.1:0-3837 GCA_031371355.1 Saprospiraceae bacterium | reverse complement strand
TGACCCAGTTCAATAAGCCCTTGTTACGTAAATTATATTTTGCCGCAAAAATACATTTCCCTAATAAATAAAAAAATCTTTTTGTAAAAATTGGAATAAAGCCTATTCCATATGGAATAACGTTGAAACAGAGCAAAAATCTGGTTATTATTGAAAAATAATTGACTGAAAAAAGAAAGATTACCCAAACTTAATTAGCTTTGTTATGTTTTTACTAACTATAAAAATTTAACAAAATGAAATCTAACAAAATTTTAATTGGTGGTCTAATTGGAGGTGTGACGTCCTTTCTTCTCGGATGGATTATTTATGGTGTCATATTAAAAGATGCTATGACAAGTCCTGTCGTTGGATTAATGAAACCTGATACAGAGATGGTTTGGTGGGCATTGATCGGCTCCTGTCTCGCGCAAGGTTTTTTGTTATCCTATGTCTTTGCAAAATGGGCAAACATTACAACACTTGTCGGTGGTGCAACTGCCGGTGCAACCTTAGGTGTGCTCATCTCTTTGTCTTATGATTTAGGATTTTATGCCATGAGCAATATGTTTACGATGCAAAGTATGCTGATGGATGTTGTGATGGCAACTGTTATGAACGCAGCTGTTGGTGCGGTCGTCGGTTGGTGGCTTGGCAGAAACCAAGAATAAACACAACGCCGCTTGATTTTAACACATCAAGCGGCGTTCTTTTTGAAGGATGGTGCTGTAAACGAAAACTCATCGCTTCAAAAAAGCCAATAACGCCGCAAGGCTTTCTTTCGGGCTTTCTTCCATCGGCACATGACCGACATGCGGTATGATGACTAAAGTATCGTTGGGCAAATCGGCATGAAAACGGGTCGCATTACTGAGGGGTATCAACTCGTCCTCTTCGCCCCAAAGTAGCAAAGTCCGTTGTTGAATATGGCGAATTTGCGGCAGTTGACTGGTATCGTAAACGGCTGTTAGGCGGTCAACGAGGGCTTGGCGATTGCCTGTACGCAAAGTGAGGTCAAAGTATCGTTTCACAAGGGCGTCGGTGACTTTAGATTTATCGGCATAAATATTTTCTACGCTTGACTTCGCCATAAAATACGGCGTAATGAACGTTAGCAACTTGTTCGCAATCGGTTGTCGAGCCAACACAAAAGCTATCGGTACGCTTTTAGAATCGAGTGGATAACCCGCTGCATCAATCAAAACAAGCTTCTCTACCCTATCGGCATATTTGACCGTAAATGCCCAAGCAATTTGTCCACCTAAAGAGTTTCCTGCCAAAATACAGCGTTTTATACCTCTTTTAGTTAAAAATTCTTCAATAAAAGTTACATAATGGTCAATTGAATAATCTCGATTAAGAAAAGGTCCTGTCAATCCAAAGGCAGGAATATCCATTCGGACAATGCGTTTTTGGCTTTTCAAGGCTTCTGTCCAAGCATCGAAAGTGTGCAAACTCGAACCAGTGCCATGTATCAAGACCAACGGCAGAGAATCTGTGGCATCACCCTCGTCACGATAATGTACATTCATGCCTTCAATGTCCACAAATGCAGAAGGAGTTGGGGCATATTGACTTTTCAAGTCTTCAACGGATTTGTCGTTGTAACCAAAAAAGGCGTAAACTAAAACCACAAGGATAAAGAAGCTAATTAACAGTATTCTTATTGTTTTTTTAATCAATTTCATGGAGAATTGGTTTTTATTCTTGAGAATTTTTGTTAAAGATAGTTTTTTTAGAGAATGTACTGAGGGGGCACTTTTCCCGTTAATTCCATCTTGGTTTTGATAAAATAGTAATAAGGAAAAAGAGAAAAAACAAAAAAGCAGGTACCGCAACGACCGATAACAAAACCTTAGCCGTTCCCACCTTTCCTAAATATTTGAGCCCCCAACTGCCGCCCAACAAAGCGGCTAAACTGATTAAAATGCCAAACCACAGCGTGCCATTGTATGAAGACACAGAGCCGTCGCCCAATCCGACGACAAAAAAATAAACAGCAACAAGGGCGACAATGGCATCAATGCCCCAAAGAATCCAGAAAAGTATCATTTTCGATGGTTTTATTTGAATGATGGTGCAAAATAGTAAATATCGTTTTCACTATACTATTTATATGCTTTTACTATCTTTGGCATCTCTTAATTTTTTACTAAACAACAAGAATAAATATAAATGACAACCACCTCTTTTACCAAAACGATGGCATTTGTAGGGCTATCGTGTTTTGCCCTTTCTATGACCGCCCAAACTGTAAAAGGATTTGGTGCCCCAAAAAACGCCGTTATTGCCATTGAAACAAAGGATAATGCGCTTCTTTTGCAGACAGACAAGACCAATCGTTTGTTTATCAACTATTTTGGTAAGCGTTTGTCTCAAGTGCGTGAATATGCGGCGATCGAAAAACAGTTTCGATTTACGGACGACAATGCAGGTATTTACAATCATGCCTACACACCAAGCGGTTCTTGGAGTTTGGTCGAACCTGCTTTGCGCATTACACATGCAGACGGCAACACCTCGTCTGAACTCTTGTACGACAGTCATAAGGTTCAAAAAATAGATGAAAATGTCAGTATCACAAGCGTGGTTTTAAAAGACCCCGCCTACCCTATCGAAGTGACATTGTTTTATAAGACCTACGCCAAAGAAAATACGATTGAGCAATGGTCTGTCATCAAAAACAACGAAAAAGGCACGGCTGTTTTAGAGAAATACGCCTCTGCCAACCTCTATTTTAATGGCGAAAAGTTTTATCTCAATCATTATCACGGTGTTTGGGGACGCGAAATGAAGCCCGAAGAGGAGCTTTTGACGCATGGTATCAAGGTTTTGGACTCAAAACTCGGTGCACGCGCCAATCTTTTTCAACCACCGACCTTTATGTTGTCTTTTGACAAACCCGCAACAGAAGATGAGGGCAAAGTGCTGCTCGGTACTTTGGCTTGGTCGGGCAATTTCCAAATGGATTTTGAGGTGGACACTTACGACAATTTGCGTTTGATTGCAGGCATCAGCCCTCATGCGTCTGAATATCCTTTAACCGCGGGACAGTCCATTACAACGCCTTCGTTTATTTACACGTATTCAGATAAAGGCAAAGGAGAAGCGAGCCGTAATATGCATCGCTGGGCAAGGAAATACCGTCTGTTGGATGGCGAAGGGTCTCGTTTAACGCTGTTGAACAATTGGGAAGCCACTTATTTTGATTTTGATGAACCTAAATTAGTCGGTTTGTTCAAAGATGCTAAGAAGTTGGGCGTTGATATGTTTTTGTTAGATGATGGTTGGTTTGCGAACAAATATCCGCGCAATGATGACCATGCAGGTTTGGGAGATTGGCAAGAGAATAAAAAGAAATTGCCGAATGGCATTGGTTATTTAGTCAAAGAAGCGACGAATGCAGGTGTTAAATTCGGCATTTGGGTCGAACCTGAAATGGTGAATCCTAAAAGTGAACTCTATGAAAAACATCCAGATTGGGTTATCAAACAACCTGAAAGACCTGAACATTACTTCCGCAACCAATTGGTTTTGGATTTGTCCAACCCCTCAGTACAAGACCACGTTTTTGGGGTTTTGGATACACTTTTTACCAAAAACCCAACTTTAGCTTTTATCAAATGGGATTGTAATGCCGTGATTTACAACGCCAACTCTGACTATTTGAAAAAAACAGGTCAGAAACAGTCGCAACTTTATGTTGATTATGTCAAGGGCTTGTACAAAGTTTTGGAACGCATCCGTGCCAAATATCCAAAAGTACCGATGATGTTGTGTTCAGGCGGCGGCGGACGTGTGGACTACGAAGCCTTAAAATACTTTACAGAGTTTTGGTTGAGCGACAACACGCATCCG
>JANMJN010001254.1:0-2762 GCA_031371355.1 Saprospiraceae bacterium | reverse complement strand
CAACGGTGTACGCGTTGATGCTGATTATTTGAACAAGTTTTCAGTCGAATTAGAGTTGAAAATCAATGACTTAGAGAATAAAGTGTATGAACAAGCAGGTGCACGGTTCAATATTGGTTCGCCAAAGCAGGTCGGCGATATCCTGTTTGATGTATTGAAAATTCCTTATCGCTGGAAAAAATCGGGCAAGTCCGGGCAGTATGTCACCGATGAAGATACGCTTGCTGAACTCGCTTTCAATTACCCTATTTGTCGAACGATTTTGGATTATCGGGGTTTAGCAAAATTGAAATCAACTTATGTTGATGCTTTACCCAAAATGATAAATCCGAGAACAGGACGTATTCACTCATCATTCAATCAAGCATTAGCAGCAACGGGACGTTTGGCTTCTAACAATCCAAATTTACAAAATATCCCTATCAAAACAGAGGACGGACGGCGTGTCCGCATGGCTTTTATTCCAAGAGATAGTGAACACGTCTTGTTAAGTGCCGATTATAGCCAAATTGAGCTGCGCTTGATTGCTGAAATTGCCAACGAAACAGCAATGCTCGAAGCCTTCCAACAAGGTTTAGACATCCATACGGCTACTGCTGCGAAGGTCTATAACGTCCCTATCAATGAAGTGACCAGTGAACAAAGACGAGCGGCTAAAACCGTCAATTTTTCGATTTTATACGGAGCAGGCGCAACGAATTTATCGAATCAATTAAGTATCCCGCGTTCAGAAGCGAAGACGATTATAGAGTCTTATTTTACGCAATATCATGGTCTGAAAAAATACATGGAAACGGTTGTCGAAGACGCTCAAAAAAACGGATACGTCACCACACTGATGGGTCGGAAACGCTATTTGCGCGATATTAACAGCCGCAATTCGTTGGCACGTTCCAATTCAGAACGGATTGCTGTCAATACGCCGATACAAGGTTCGGCTGCCGATTTGATAAAAATAGCGATGGTTAATATTCATAAAGAATTGATAGACAAAAAATTAGAAACCAAAATGATTTTACAAGTGCATGATGAATTGGTTTTTGACGTGCCTAAATCAGAATTGGAAATTGTTAAACCATTGATAGCACATTGTATGAAAACAGCGATGCCTAATTTGACTGTGCCGATAGAGGTGGGTATGGGTGTTGGGGATAATTGGTTGGAGGCGCATTGATTGGGTGGGTATTCTTGGAACTAAATTTTTGAAAGATGACTGGATTTGTAAAACTGAAAAATAGAATTTATTATTTGTTTTTATAAATAAAATTTACTAATTTTGTAAAGATTTTTAACTTATGTATGTCATACACCGAGAAAGCCAAACAAAAATAAAAGCTGAAATCGTAAATGTGTCGAAAAAAGAGCTTGTTGTAATTCTTAAAGGAGGTTGTTTTGAATTTGACTGGATAAAAGAAGCTCATTTTGACATTTATGCTATTCGACTTGTTGAAAACGAAAATGTAATCGGACTAATGGCGATAAAAGATGTCGCTGACGAGTTGAGAACAGAACTTGTTTTATTAGAATCGTCAAAAGAGAATATTGGCCAAAATAAAAAGTTTGAACATATCGTAGGCTGTTTGATAGCTTGGGCATGTCGTCTCGCTTTTATAAAAGGGTACTACGGATTTGTATCTTTAATTCCTAAAACACGCTTGATAGCGCATTATAAAAACACTTATGGCTTTGAACAATTCGGTAGGCACTTAGCATCTGAAACCCGAAATTCACACCGTTTAATTCAAAAATACTTAGAAAATGGCCAATAACAATATAGTTTATACAGACCAAGAGTTGGCAGAAGCGCACATTTTTCAATCTGACTTGACCGCAGAGGAGAAAGCAACGGCAGATATTGAGTTAAAAGATTTGAGAATGTCTCGTCTGAAACAAATGACAGATAAACAAAAAATGTATGCTGACCTATTGCGCCTAAAATTTAAAATGGAGGACTATATTCGTCATGAAAATGAAGATACTGTATTTAGTTTTGGCGTGTTTTTACAAGAATATTTACACATTTTGAATAAAAAACAGATAGATTTCGCCAGTGAGATAAACCTCCACCCAACTAAATTAAGTCTAATAATAAGTGACAAAACCAACCCTAATATCGCTTTAACTTATCGTTTAGAAAAACATTCAGGTGGGTTTATTACAGCTTTGCTTTGGTGGCGATTAGCCGCTAAAAAAATTGAAATGAATATCCTTAGTGATAGTAGCACACGAAAGAGAGAAGCTGACAAAGTGCTATTTGAGCTTGAGTTGAATTAAGATCAAGGAGCCAATCGCTCAATTTTCCAAGCGTTATTCTCAAAAACATAACAAATACGGTCGTGCAAACGGCTCGAACGTCCTTGCCAAAATTCAATCATGGTTGGCTTTAAAATATAGCCGCCCCAATGGGTAGGTCGCGGAATCTCTACTTCACTACCCCCCTCAGTATAAAACTGCTTTTGATATGACTTTTCATTATTTTCTATAAAAGAACGACTTTCAATGACTTGGCTTTGTGGCGAAGCCCAAGCCCCAATTTGGCTACCGACAGGACGACTGTGAAAATAAGCATCAGAAGTCGCTTCGTCAACTTTTTCAATCGTGCCTTCGATACGGATTTGCCGTTGCAATTCCAACCAACAGAAACAGAGCGCAGCATGAGGATTGGCTGCCATTTCTTGTCCTTTTTTAGAATTATAGTTGGTATAAAATACAAAACCTTGATTTTCAATGCCTTTCAAAAGTAGAATACGTGCCGAAGGTTT
>JANMJN010001238.1:0-1598 GCA_031371355.1 Saprospiraceae bacterium | reverse complement strand
CTTTATTGTCTTTGAAACCCGCTTGAAATTCAAAACCACTGTTTTGAACCGAAGCACCATTCACAAAAGGTGAAAACCACGGGTAAACGCCTGTTGATTCGGGAATACGGACACGCAAAAGCATATCTTTTGATGTATTGCGGTAATATTCAGCCGAAATTGTCAATTTGTCTTTCAAAAAACCTAAGTCAAAACCGATATTTTTCGATTCTTTTGATTCCCATTTGATGTCAGGCGTCGCAAATTCGATTTGATTTGCACCAGGGGACAATTGATTGCTGAAAACAGCAGGCAAATAGGGATTGAGCAATGCCTCATATTGATAAGGTGGAATTTCTTGGTTGCCCAAAACACCATAACTCGCTCTGAATTTCAATTGACTGATGAGGTCATTATTCTTCAAAAAGCCCTCATTATGCAGTTTCCAACCCACCGCTACTGAGGGGAACGTTCCCCAACGATTGCTTTTTGAAAAACGAGAAGATGCATCCCGACGTATCGTTGCCGTGACCAAGTATTTGTCATCATAACCATAAATTGCGCGACCAAAATAAGACAACAAACGATTTTTCTCTTCATAACCCGTAGATGTCACCGTTGTGCCATTGCTCAAAGTGGGAAAATAGGGTTCTCTAAAACCTTCTGCGTGTCCCGAAATCGTATTGATTTCTGATTGTAAAACCGATTGACCTGCCAACAAAGAGAGATTGTGTTTGCCTATCAATTTGTCATAAGTCAATGTGTTTTCAAGCGTTCCAGTGTAACCAGAGCCACGCCAATCGTTGAGTTTAGCGATATTATTGACATAAAACCAGCCTAAATCATGTATCGGGTCGAAATTGAAGTCGCGCCAATCGGTGCGTTCATAACCCAAACTCATTTTATATTTCAGATGGTCAAGAATCTCGTACTCGCCATAAGCATTGCCCATGAATCGGTAACGGTCTGTTTTACTGTCAATCAAACTGTTGAAACCAATCGCATTGGCAGTATAAGAACCATTAATCGTTTGACTTGAACTACCGAAACCGTCAATCGTTTTTGGGTCATAAACAGGCAAAGTAGGAATCGCATTGACGATATACCCCATCGTTGTTCCTGTATGAACAAAAGTCATAAAGCGTTGATTGACTTTTGAATAACCGATGGACTCGCCAAATTTGAATCTGCCTTGTTTGAAATCCGTGTTGACCCTAAAAGCGTAACGTTTGTAGTTGGGACCTTTGCCCACGACCGTCGCATCTTGGTCAAAATAATTGAGTGAAACATTGTATTTTATCAACTCATTACCACCCGACAAACCGAGGTTGTGGTCTTGAATATGCCCTGTTTTAAAGGCTTCTTTTTGCCAATCGGTATCTATGTTTTTGACAAAAAGGGGTGAGCTTGGGTCATTTGCAGGCTTGATCGGCTCTTTGGGTTCAGCATTTTTACTCGCTTCGTTGACAAGCAATTGATACTCTGCTGTGTTTGCCACTTCTAACCGTTTTGCGATTTTTTGTGCGCCCATGTAAAAATTATAATCCACATTCATTTTGCCTGTCCGACCCCGTTTTGTTGTGATAATCACAACACCATTGGCTGCCCTCGAGCCATAA
>JANMJN010001224.1:0-3991 GCA_031371355.1 Saprospiraceae bacterium | reverse complement strand
GTGCGCCTTTTTTGTTTGAGTATTCGTTGCTCTATAATCCGTTGCTTTTGGATTATGTAAAAGCGACCAACGATAAAGTTACCGTTTCAGAGCTTTGGGTTGTCGCTAAAAAGCAATTAGATAATCCTAAAAAGTTTTTGTTGGAAAACGGGCTTTTTGATTATACGGAGGCGGCAAAAAGTGGTTGGTGGCTATTTGTTGATTGGAAAGATGATTTGGATAAACAAGCAGCGATTCAAGGCATTATCATCATGTCGCTTCGCAAAACGCAGGAATTGGCAAAACTTTTAGGCAAAGAAAAGGAAGTTTCTGAGTTGCCCGATTTGATTAAAAAAATGACTGAAGCCGCAAAAAAGCTTCTTTTTGATGCCCAAAAAGGGGTTTTTGTGAGTGGTAAAGAACAACAAATTTCTTATGCCTCGCAAGCATGGATGGTTTTAGCGAATGTTGTGGACAAGGAAACGGGCAAAAAAGCCTTAATAAATGCCTTAAAACAAGAGAATGTTGTCAAACCAGGCGGACCTTATTTGATGCATTACTATATCGAAGCGATGATACAAGTGGGTATGAACGAAGAAGCTAAAAACGAATTGGTGCACTATTGGGGCAATATGGTACAAAAAGAAGCGGATACATTTTGGGAGGTTTTTGACCCCAAAAATGATTTTATTTCACCTTATGGCTTTTATCCGATGAACAGCTATTGCCATGCGTGGAGTTGTACGCCTTTGTATTTTATTCGGAAATACCCTGAAATTTTTCAGAATTAGCGTTTTTAGCGAGTGGGTATTTTTATTTTGGAAATAGAGGAATGACGGTAATAAAGTCGGTGAATTTCGTAAAATCGCTTTCGTTATGCGTCAAAATGTATGGAATATTGTAAACAAACATCGTTGCAGCGAGGTAGAAATCGAATATGTCTCGATGAGTCGTTAGTTGAGGAAGTAATTTAAGCCACTGTGATAAAACATCGGCATTTTCATGTAAAACATAATAATGGTGCTTGAAACGTTCAACATTTTTTATTGTGCTTGCGGTTTCTTTTTGCAAGTCAAGGTTGTGATAGGCAGCATTTCTCAATGTTAATTGAGTATATTCACGAATGACTTGTCCACTAATATGTAGTGTTTTTTTTTGTATTTGTAATTCTCCAATACGCTCTTTGGCTTGTTTACCATTTTCGGTATTGTAGTCATTGCCATAGTAGAGAATATTAGTATCTACAAAAATGCGAGAGTTAGAAACGGTTGTCAAGGTAGTCTTCATAGATTGAGTAGCGGTCTATAATAATGTCTGTTGGAACTGGAATTTGTACCATATCAGCAATAGGATTTACAGGAATAGGCTCCATATCCGCAAGCGGATGGCGAAAAGGCGGTTTTTCCTCCTCTTCGAATTTTTGAGTATTGGCATTATTGACAACCTGTTTCTCTTGTTTTTTCAAAAGTTGATTGATAAATAGGCGCAATTCTTCCATGTTTTCAGGACTAAGAAGCTTGATTTTATTGACTATTGTAGCATCCATTTTTTAAAATTTTAAGACAAAATAAGTCAAATTTATGGAAAAATACAAATTTTACTGAGGGGTACTATTTATCTTTTTCACCCTCAATTTCATTCGTTTTTTCTTTTTCTTTCAAAAGATGCAAATAATTTTCTTTTGAAACCACAATGGTATTTTGAACCGTTTCAAATCGTTTACGGGCTTCACCTGCGGCACTGCCTCCTTTCAAAGCTGCGTCGTGATTTTCTGTAAACCCTTGTGCATCAAGGCTAATGGCGTTCAAACGCGTCGCTTCTTCGCCCAATGCACTGAAAATGAGTTCAAGAGGAGTCATGTGGTCGCGGAGATTTTCTTTATCTAATGCTTTGTATTGACTGTGTTGAGAAGGCGTCAAGCCAAAAGTGGCTTTGGCAATTTCAGCGGTCAAAATCGAGTATTCTTGACCTTCTTTGACACCGCGTTTTTTCCATTCATCGGTCAGACGTTTTCGGGCTTCGATGCTTTGTTGGCGGCGTTCAATCCATTCGTCAGGATAACCTTTTGCGCGGTAATAATCCATGCTGCGTTGGGCAGCGAGTTCGGGATTTTCGATTTCTTCAAGGCGTTCTTTACCGACATTAGCGAGCCACATTTTGAAAGGCTCGGCTTTGGGCGAAGGTATAGACATGATGAGGCGAAGTACCCCTTCAGTATTGGCGCAATTCATTTTTTGTTTGCCGCCGTCTGTCATAATTGAAAGGGGGGTAGAGATTTTCACCCCCCCCTCAAAAAGTTCAGGGTCTCGTTTTTTCATATCTTTCCAATACTGTTTTACATTCGTTGTACTGGTTAAGATTTGAATTATATCGTTTATGACAAACCACCATTCATCATTATGCCATTCACGGCGCACTTTATTTTCTTGGAAAAGCGCAATTTTTTTATTTTCCATTTTGAAAAAGGGTTTTTATCGGTTCTAAAATTCTTTATAAAAGCAAAGATAGACAACCAAATAGTTTCAAACAAATTTATTTTAAAGGCATAACAATCATTACTCAACCAAAATCCTTCAACAAGATATGCATATCGAAAAATATCAACTCGATGCTCACAATGAGCAACATTATGCGAAGCATAAAAAACGCCTTGACTTTTTGACCTCCGAAATTGAAGGTGAAAGAGCTATTTTGCAAAAACTCATTGATTTTCAAATCGCTATTCCATCGTGGGCTTTGGGTACAGGTGGCACGCGGTTTGGTCGCTTTTCTGGCGGTGGTGAACCGCGTTCTTTGGAAGAAAAAATCGAAGATGTTGGTTTGATTCACGCCTTAAACAAGTCGAGCGGAGCGATTTCGTTGCATATCCCTTGGGATATACCTGAAAATGCGGCAGCAACACGGGCTTTGGCAGCACAGCACGGTTTGGCTTTCGATGCCGTCAATTCCAATACTTTTCAAGATCAAGCAAGCCAAAAATTGAGCTATAAGTTCGGTTCTTTGCAACACACAGACCCAGCCGTACGCCGGCAAGCGATAGAACATAATATCGAGGTGATTCGTCAAGGTGTTGAATTGGGTTCAAAATCCATAACTATTTGGTTATCAGATGGTTCTAACTTCCCTGGGCAGTTGAATTTTAGAAAAGCCTTTCAAAATACCTTAGAAAGTTTGAAAGAAATATACGCAGCGATGCCTGAAGACTGGAAAATGTTTATTGAATATAAATGTGCAGAGCCTAATTTTTATTCGATGACTGTTGGCGATTGGGGACAATCATTGCTTTTTGCAAGCAAATTAGGCGATAGAGCTTATACGCTGGTTGACTTAGGTCATCATCTGCCCAATGCAAATATTGAACAAATTGTTGCATTGCTGTTGATGGAAGGCAAATTGGCAGGTTTCCATTTCAATGATTCAAAATATGGTGACGACGATTTGACGGTTGGTGCCATTAATCCATATCAATTGTTCTTGATTTTCAATGAGTTAGTGGAAGGTATGGACACTCGGGGTATGAATCATGCGACAGATTTGGGTTGGATGATTGATGCTTCGCACAATGTCAAAGACCCTTTGGAAGACCTTTTACAGTCGGTTGAAGCCATTATGCAGTCTTATGCAAAATCGTTGTTAGTTGATAGGAAAGCATTGAACAAAGCACAAGCAGCTAACGATGTCGTGCGTTGTCAAGAAATTTTGCAAACGGCATATTTGACCGATGTTCGTCCCCTTGTTGCTGAAGCACGTTTGAAAGCAGGTGGCGCATTAGACCCCCTCAGTATTTACCGCGATTTAAAGGTGCGTGAGCAATTGATTGGCGAACGTGGCGCGGTGGCTGTGGCAACTGGACTTTAATTTTAAAAAAACACATAGGTGCATAGTACACGTAGTTTATTTTATAAAAAATTGAAAATCAATTAATTATCTGTATTGTCTGCCTAGGTGTTAATCCAAAACTTCAATATTATGCAATCCGTGATAGCCATATTCGACATAGGCAAAACCAATA
>JANMJN010001000.1:0-4105 GCA_031371355.1 Saprospiraceae bacterium | reverse complement strand
CATGGTCGGCGCACTGTGGATGATTGTTTTAGAAAAACAAAAAGACATTACGATACTGAAAAGCATGGGCGCGACGGAGAAATTGATTCGCAATATATTCCTCAACGAAGGACTTTTGATGTGCTTGACTGGTTTGATAAGTGGCTTTATCATAGCGATGGGTCTCTACTTTTATCACGTTTATGCTGAGGGTGGACTGGTGCCACTACCACCTGGCTTTGCGACAGACCGCTATCCTGTTGCTTTGAAATTCAGTGATTTTATTGTTGTATCCATAACGGTCATTTCTATTGGGCTGTTAGCATCTTTACCCGCCGCTTCAAGGGCGATGCGTGTGGCTTCGGTGACACGCGAAGAATGATTTTTTAACCAAAATACTGAGGGGTCTAATGCACATAAAAATCCTTATAATTATTTGCTTATCAGCTGTCTACACACAACTTTTTTCCCAAAACTTTTATAATGCAACAGGTATTCGAGAGATTCGAATGACTTTTCCAACCGACGAATGGGATAAGTTCCTCGACTCCACCAAACGTGCCAACAGCGATGCGCGGCTGACAGGAACAGTCACGATTGAAGGGCAAAAATTTGAAAACGCAGGCGTGCGTTATAAAGGCAATTCATCGTATTTTGGCACACGTAAACGGGGTGTTAAGAAACTGCCTTTCAACATCAAACTACAAAAAAGTCAATTGCTTGAAGGCAAATACCAGACTTTGAAGCTCTCAAACGTGAGCAAAGATGCGAGTTTTATCCGCGAAGCCTTGAGTTATGAAATCATAGGTACATATATGCCCGCACCAAAAGCCAATTTTGCCCGCGTGTATGTCAATGACAAATTGCAAGGTTTTTACTCAAATGTAGAATCCATTGATGACCATTTTGTTAAAAACAGGATAAATACTGAGGGGTATCTCGTCAAATGTGATCCTGAATGGACCGTTCAAATATCTGCAAAATGTCCAAAAGGAGACAAAGCATCGCTCATGTATGTCGGCGAGGATTCGACGTGTTATGAGTCCATTTACGAAATGGATAAAGAAGGTTCGTGGCGTGAATTTATTGATTTTGTCAAAATATTAAACCAAGAACCGGACAAACTTGAACGCGTTTTGAATGTTGACCAAACTCTTTGGATGCTCGCATTGAATAATATCATGGGCAATTTGGATAGTTACAACGGTCTTTTGTCGCATAATTATTACCTCTGCCGCACGTCTGAAGGGCGCTTTACGCCGATTATTTGGGATTTGAACCTATCATTTGGCGGTTTTATGTCTGAATCATCGGCAGCACTACCCCTCAGTATTGAGCAGATGCAGATGTATCAACCCTTGAAAGATTTGGACAATCCGAAGCGTCCTTTGATTTCTCAAATCTTGAAAAATGAGACGTATCGAAAAATCTATATCGCTCATATCCGCACCATCCTCGATGATTGGTTTGTCAACGAACGTTATGCACAACGAGCCAAAGAATTAATGCAAATCATTGACAATCAAGTCAGTAATGATAGAAACAAACATTACAGTTACGATGAGTTTAAAAAAAATCTGACACAATCGGTTGGTTCAGGCGATTCAAAAATCGTCGGTATCGAGGAGCTAATGGTTAAACGAATTGCGTTTTTGAAAACGCATCCCCTTATTTTACGTGTTCCGCCCAAAATTGAAAACACAGTGCCCCCCTCAGTATCAGAGGATAAATTGACCATAAAAGTTAAAATTTCAAACGCAGCACGCGCTTTTTGTTGCGTCCGCAACGATACCCATCAGCCTTTTCGCTATTTATCGATGTTTGACGATGGTAAACACAACGATGATGCGGCAGGTGATGGTGTTTTTGCCGTTGTCATGGATAAAAAAGCAGCATTGGAATACTACATCATGGCAGAAAATGAGGAAGCCGTTAGCCTTTTGCCACAAAGAGCAAGTTTTGAATTTTTGACCTATAAATTTTAAGAAATTTTACAACAGTTGGTATAAAAGATTGTTACAGTTTTTAACATTATAAAAACTAAAAGGTTAAATTGTCTGTTTTGCAAACAAAATTAACGATTTTGGTCTCAGAAATAGGCTTTTTCAAAGCATATTCAAGAGAATAAAAAGAATAAACTAAAAACTGCTCGCCCAAAAATTTGGGTTAATGGAAAAAAAAAACGTTTCTTTGCTGCCAATAAAAAAAACGCAACGTGAATAAAACAACGACACCACGCTCCGCCGATGAGCAAATCATCGAATTACTTCGTCTCAGAGAGACGAATGGAATGTCTCTGTTGTATGATAAATATTCTGGTGCGTTGTTTGGAACAATTATGCGCGTGGTTCATTCCCAAGAAATAGCTGAAGAGGTACTGCAAGATACATTCACTAAAGTATGGCGAAATATTGAGAGTTATGATACTTCAAAAGGACGACTTTTTACGTGGCTTATCAATATTGCCCGCAATTCTGCTATAGATGCCACTCGACAGAAAGATTTCAAACGGCAAAACCAGTCGCTTGATAATGTCGTAAATACAATTGACACGCAGCAAAGTACGACACTGAATCCAGAAACAATTGATATGCGGCAACTGACTGAAAAGTTGTCACCCGAGTATAAAGACTTGGTTGATTTGATTTATTTTCAAGGTTATACGCAATCAGAAGCTGCAGAACAGCTTAACATTCCGCTTGGAACTGTCAAAACGCGGATTAGAACAGCAATTATACGTTTAAGAGAATTTTTTTAATTATAACAAAAATGAATATTCAGGAAATCATCGAATCTGGCATCATCGAACTCTATGTGATGAACGCCTTGCCCGAAGATGAAACGGCAGAAGTGGAAGCACTTGCCGTTGAGCATCCTGAAATTCGTATGGAGATTGAGAGTGTTCAAGATGTCCTTCAACTTTATGCAGAAGCCCATGCCATAGAACCCTTTCCTAAACTTAAAAATACGATTTTAGAAAAAATAAAAGCCGAAAATGAGTTGTCTTCACAAAATCCAGAGACACCTGTAGAACCTCAAACGTCGCCTCTCTTACTCGAAATGAGTCCTATGGACAAAGGAGTCCTTACGGATACTAACAGAACCCCTTGGATTACATGGCTGGCAGCGGCAGCTTCGGTTATTGCGATTGTTTTGTTTTTTCAAAACATTAATCATAAAAAAGCATTGACTGACTGCGCCGTAGAGAATACCAAACTCATTGAGAATCAAAAGGTTATCGTTCAGTTAGAACATAAACTCAATATCTTACGCAGCCCTTACACGAAAATAATTGACATGAAAGGCTTAGAGATTGACCCTAATGCCAAAGTATTGGTTTATTGGAATGCTAAAGAAAATGCGACATTGCTTTCTATTCAAATCTTGAAGCAGCCAAATCCTGGTAAACAATATCAATTATGGGCTATCGTGGATAAAAAACCGGTGAGTGCAGGTGTTTTCACTTATGATGTCACAGCCGTACAAGAGATGAAGGCATTTGAACATGCCGAAGCTTTTGCCGTAACCGAAGAGCCAGAAGGCGGTAGCTTGGCACCGACTTTGGACAAAATGCATGTCTTGGGTACGGTACTTTGATGTCTCTTTTATGAAATGAGCAACATTTACGAAATTTTAAAAATTTCGTAAATGTCTTTTTTTCCTTTAATTTTTCAGCAACACATCTACTTCTCCAGCCGCTTCAAGACCTGCATTTCGCCCCTTTCCTTCAAAAATCAATTTCCCTTTTTCGTAGAATTTTACATCGACGACCGCTTGTAGGCTTTCATTGACTTTACCCGTCATGTCACCATGTAGCGGTGCGATGAGGCTGCCTGTTCCCGCTTTTGTTGCTGTCATATCTAATTGATTTGTGCCATCTTTAAAACTTAGAAAAATTTGATTATCAATGATTTGTGCCGTCATTTTTGCACCCGTGTAAGTCGCAAAACGATATAATTTGCCTTGAAACCAAAAACCAACTATGTAGCCAATAAAATGACTGCCCAAAAACGGAATGCGCGCCACTGATGCAATTAATGAGATATTCTCATCTTCAAAATGATTTGTTTGCAACCAAATCCAACCACGCGGAAATGATTCGCCCCAATCTTTTTCAATATAACCC
>JANMJN010001215.1:0-12240 GCA_031371355.1 Saprospiraceae bacterium | reverse complement strand
CATCCTAAAACACTTTTGCTTGAAACAGAAGACGGGTCGGTTGAAACATTCAATATGCCTTTTGAAGGTCATGGCTATCAATTTGAAGCAGCTCACGTCACGAACTGTTTGAGTACCAACCAGTTAGAAAGTCCTATCATGACACATCAATTTAGTTTAGATTTGATAAATCTGCTTGATACGGTGCGTGAAAAGATTGGTTTGGTGTATCCGAAACATGATGCTTAATTCTCTGGGATGTCAAACATATTCTCCTTTTTATCTTTTTTTCGAATGCCAAAAATGTAACGGACATTCAACCCCACCCGCCTTGTATCATTTATACGTGACCCAACAGCATTGATGCCACCTTGATTGAGCATCAGTTTATATTGATTTGTCAGAAAAATATCTGTAAAATTTAAGGCGACAATGAGTTTTTTATCCAAAAATTGATGACTGGCGTTGAGGTTAAGCGTGCCAAAATTGTTCAATTCATAAAACTGCATCTGCCCATTGACGCGCATAAAACCATTGAGGCTGATATTCGTTTTTTTATTTATTTTCAAAGAATGATATGTAAAAAACGACCAACTGCCTCTCTTAAATTCTAATGGACTGTTGGCGTAAATGCCTTGATAATCGTTGTGATTGTATTGTACACCAACCACAAAAAAATACAATTTACCTGGAGGAATCGCTCCCGTGAGTCGAGCATACGTTTCTATGTTTTTACCCAAATTATCATACGTCCTGTAACTGATTAGCGCATTTTGAGGGTCAGGATACAATACATTGCTAAATATGTCTTGCGCATAGTTTTTGCCAAAAGCAAAGATGGGCATATCCTTGACACTGATATTGACTTCATAATTTTGGGTGAATTGCGGTTTTAGGCTTGGATTCCCCGCTTCGTACAGGAATTGGTCTAAAAATCGAGGAAAAGGATTGAGCATTTCGTAAGAAGGGCGCGAAATCGTACGCCTTGCCACCAAATATGCCCGCAACTCATAACCTGCAATGGAGACCACTTTTCGACTGAAATAGAGATAAGGAAACAAATCTGTTCGATGGACATTAAAAGAGGTATCACTTGGCACACTTTGCTTACCTGACATATTCGTGTTTTCAAGTCTTGTGCCTATTTTCAAGATAAATTCACCCATTTTTTTAGAGCCTTGTAGATATACTGCATTGATATTTTCTTTAAAATTGTAGCTATTGGTTCTGAAAACATCTTTTTGGCTGTTGATAAAATACTGAGTGGTACTTTTAAAATCTTGAAAAGCTGTTTTCAAACCCGCTTCGAGGGTGATTTGATAAGGCAGTTTATATTTCAAATCCGTTTGTGCTGTCATAAAATGCCTTTTATTGTCCCAATCACCATTGCCAATTATGTCATTATGTAGCGGAATGAGGAACATTGTTGCATAATTTTGTGCACCTACATTATTAGAAAAATTATAGTTGATATCCGTTGTCCACTCTGACCCCAAAGTATCCATTTTGTATTTTGTCGCAAATCCTTGATTTAGGAAAAAATTGCTTGTATTATTCCGCAGTCCATTCTCATTTTTACTGACAATGTTTTCGGAGGCAATGCTTTTTAGGGTACTTTGGGTATTCGTTTCATTTTTATTGACGGAGTAACTCGATCGCCCGTCATAATTTAATGTCCATTTTTTATTGACTTCACGACCAAATCCAAAGCCCGTAGAAAGGGCATTGGTCGGATTCGTGGTATAGGAATATTGATTTAAAATGTTGCTGGACAGCGTTCTATCATTGTTAATTTTATTGAAATTGTTCGATTTTGATAAGTTGACATTGAAAAATGACGTTCGCTCGCCATCATTATTGTTGATATTAAAACCGATGAATTGATTGCCATAAACACCTTGATTCATACCCGCGTTCACATTGCCCGTTATGCCTATTTTCACGCCTTTTTTCAAGACAATATTAACCAACCCACCACTACCACTGGCATCGTATTTGGCAGAAGGTGTACGCAAAATTTCAATTTTTTCGATACTATTAGGTGGTAAAACACGCAACATTGCCGCAATGTCGGCATTGCTCATCCGTTGCTCTCTGCCATTGATGTAAACGGAAGCGGGAGTGCTGCTTGTGAGATAAATATTCCCGTCTTGGTCTATAAACAAACCTGGTGTTTTCTCCATGACCTCCAAAGCACTGGTAGAGGTGAGAGCAAGTTGTTCGGCATCAACCACCGTTTTATCATCTTCTTGCGTCATCAAAGGCTTTTTTGAGACGATTTCTACGTCTTTTAGGACTTGGGTTTGTTCTTCCATGACGAAAGTAAAACTCGAGTGCTCGTCTGAAAAAGTCAAACCTCTTTTGAGTGGTTTTAAGCCTATAAACGTCGCAAAAATCAAGTATTGCCTCTCTTTTCCAATACTAAATTCAACCATACCTGCCGTATCTGTCACACCATATTGGGCTTTGGTCGTATCGCTACGCTCTTTCACGACAACTTGGCTACCGACTATGGGCGCTTCATTGCCCTCTGTCAATTTTATTTTTAAGGTAGGCGTTTGAGCAAAAATATTTAATGTGTAAATTAATGAAAACGTAAGCAGTAAATAGAATTTCATGACGGACGAGTCTTGTTTTTTTGAAGGACTTTGATGGGTGATTTTTTTCGATACATTTAAGAGAATAATTCAGGCTTAAAGATAAGACATCTAACTATTGGGCAGCCTTTACTATCAGAATATTAGATGAATACTTATTTTTGGTATAGTGTAATGAGAATAATATTCGATAAAAAGAAAAGTTATGTTTTTCAAGTCTTAAATAAGTTGAAATACTGAGGGGGAGGTAATTTCTACAATTTCTTTAGTCAACACCTCAAAAGACAAAAGGTGTCCAAGCATTTAACGCTCGAACACCTTTTTGTTTCTATACCATCGTAAAACAAATACTTTATTTCGTACGGACATCGAGTAAATCACCTAATTGCAAGAAAGCTTTTTCCCATTCTGAACTTGGGTAGGAACGTATTCCCGATTCGTATTCTTTCAGTAAATTGAAATAAAGGGTTTGGCTTTTCCAACCGTTTGGCTTGATTTTCATATCATTCAAGACAATCAAAATTTCGTTCAAACTTTGCACCCTACTGAGGGGTATACCTGAAAGCCCCGCCAATTTGATTTCAGAATAGATACGCTCACTCGCTGCCAATTTGAAAGCATTTTCATCCGTGATAGGGACGCTCCAAGTTTTAAATTTGTCAAGAATACTTTTTAACTCATTGATTCTCAATGAGTCACCGACAAAGAATTTTTTCAAATCAATATTTAAAACATATTGTACCGCACTTTTATAGGCATCTGGGATGGCCACACCAGATACCAAAAGACCTGACATGAGTTGATAATTATCCTTGTAAATTTTTCGGAAAGAATCCTCAACAGTCTCTAATCTTTTCTCGGTAATAACATTGATAATACGCTGTTTTTCTTCTTTGAACAACTGCCAAATGGTGAATTTTTCAGGTCCAAAATGCTGTTGAAATGCCCCAATAACACCCGCCAAATCAACTTGAAGGAAAGACGTTTTAACTTTTTTATACATTTCGTCGAAAGTCGCTTTATCCATATCGAGCGAAATATTGCCAATAATATTAAGCTGCCCGAGATACAAAACGGCAAAACTGAAATGTTTTTCCGATTGTGTTATTTTAGAACGAACAATGGCACGACCAACAACTATGGCTTGATTGCCCGCCTCAATACGGTCAAAAAATTCACTCGTGGCGACATAATTGAAAAACTCTAAACGTTCAGGATATTCTTCGAACAAAGAACTTGCTGCATAGTGCATGCCCACGCGCATCAAATCCACATGAGCAGGTTTGACATTTTTTTCATAAACACCACCGCCATCACCGTATTCTGTCAAATTGCTTGGGGCTTGGGATAGTCGGAAGATAAACTCCTTTTCCAAATCCACGTCCCAGACCTGTTGAGCATAGTGAATCGCTCGGCAGGCGTATTGCAGAATTTGAGTCGTCTCTAAACCTGAAATTTCATCAAAAAACCAACCACACGATGAGAACATTAAGATGGCATTGCGCTGCATCTCCAAAAGTCGAAAGAGATGAACCCTTTCTGATTTTGTGAGGTCTTTTTTAGCATATTTCGTTATAAAAGCTTCAATATTTTCTTCTGAACGGTCAATAAGAGCCGCAATGTATTCATTACGTACGTCCCAAGGGTCTTTGACATATTTGCCCGCCAAGTCCTCATAAATCGGAATGAGTTCGTCACGTAGCCAATTTAAAGCATAACGTAGAGGTCCACGCCACTCTTGTTGCCATTTCCCATAACCGCTACCCGCATTGCAACCGCAGTTAGAACGCCAGCGCTCGATGCCATGCACGCAAGACCATGACGAGTTTTCGTGGATTTGGATTTCATACTGAGGGGGGAACATTTCGAGATATTCACCATAGTTGGTCAGAATGGCATCTGACTTTTCTTCTATATAATTCAAGCAATCCGCCAATGCCATTTCGCCCAAGCGATGATGATGTCCGTAACTTTCGCCATCGGTTGCCAAATGAACAAGTTGCGGTTGTTCGTCGTTAGGGTCAAATGCGCCGAGAATGCGTTGAGCGAAGGCTTTTCCACTGTTCAATAAACCTTCAAAAGCGACTGCTTGAGACACATTACCGTTGTAAAAAAACAAGGCTATCGTTTTACCCGATGGTAACTTGCAGATATAAGGGCGCCGCGTATCAATGTTTTCGTTGACAACATTATGCCAATCACGGCCGCCGATTTCTCTAAATGCCTTGGCTTGACGGGGCGCAAGTATGGTGTATTTGATACCATAATCGGCAAGGACTTCCAAACTTTCGGTATTTGCTGCAGTTTCTGCCAGCCACATACCTTCTGGTTTACGTCCAAAACGATGTTCAAAATCGCGCAAACCCCAATAAACTTGCGTTATTTTATCATTTTGGTTAGCCAATGGTAAAATCAAATGGCTATGCACTTGGGCAACGGCAGAACCATGACCGCTGTATCTTTTTTGACTGTCGCGGTCTGCGTCCTGAATAAGTTTATATGTTTCGGGGTCTTGCTTTTCCATCCACGACAACAATGTCGCGCCGAAATTGAAGCTCATCCGAGAATAATTGTTTAAAATACGAACGATTTTATGGTCAGAATCGAGTATGCGTGCCACAGCATTGGTTGCATAACATTCAAAATTAATGCGCTCGTTCCAATCGTGAAAAGGTGCAGCAGACTCCTGTTGTTCAATTACCTCAAGCCATGCATTTTCACGCGGAGGCTGGTAAAAGTGTCCGTGAATACAGATGTATTTTTGTTGTGCCATAATTAATGAGTTATTTCTTGTTCAGGTTTTTCTAATGCAAAGATAGTATTGAGCTTTAAAGTGGCTACCTGATTTATAAGTTTTTATTGAAATTTTATTTTAAAAATCATTTAAATATTTGATTATCAATATTTTATGATTTTTTTTATTTTTTACATATTCATCTTTTCTAAAACAATAATACTCGCGCCCAAAGCGGTTTTGAACTGCTAAAATAAAAATTGTTTGTTATTTAAAAAAAGGCAATTAAAATGAAATTGATAAACAGCATAAAAAATATGAATTTCTTGAAAATGAAAAATATAATTTACTAAACATCCCTTTTGGGCTTAGTTAAAAATATTCGCATATCAATCATACCACATACGTTTAATAGTGAATTATTTGACCATAAATGATTGAAAATTGTATTTTTACCACCAAAATAAAAAAAATGACCATAAAAATAGCTGAAAATGCCTTAGACATTATGAAATGTCGCTCCGCTATTCTCGCTCTTCGACCACATCTTAAAGAGACCGATTTGGTCAACCTCGTCACTCAAATACAAAAAGAGGGCTATAAATTAGCTTTTGTAGAAACTGAAGACGGTGATGCTGCGGCGATTTGTGGCTATCGTTATTTACAATTTCTGTTTTGCGGTAAACATTTCTATATAGATGACCTTTCGACTTTGCCGCAATATCGAGGACGTGGTTATGGCTCTGCATTGCTTGATTTTGTCATCTCCCAAGCAAAAGACTTAGGTTTCGATGTCGTAACGCTTGATTCAGGACATCAACGGCACGATGCGCATCGGTTATATCTGAACAAAGGATTTCAAATTTCTTCACATCATTTTACCAAAAAACTGTTTTGATAAACATTATCGTCCATGACACATTTAGACATAGCAGAAAACATAACAGTTGCACATACATTGCCAACATGGTTTTATACTGACGGCGCTGTTTTTGAAAAAACAAAAGAACAAATTTTTGAAAAAACATGGCATTTTGCTGGTGATACTGAAGGGTTACGCCTCTCCGAAAGTCTTGTGCCGCACACAGTCCTGCCTAATTTTATAGATGAGCCTATTGTTTTTTCCAGAGCACCAACTGGTGCAATTCATTGTTTATCAAATGTTTGTACCCATCGAGGCAATATTTTGATTGACAATACCTGTACTTCAAACCAGATTCGTTGCCGTTATCATGGTCGTCGTTTTAGGCTTGATGGGCATTATGCTCATCAACCTGAATTTGACGATGTTCAAAATTTTCCATCAGAAAAAGACAATTTGTCGCATATACCCTTTGGCGTTTGGGATGATAAATTGCTGTTTGTAGGTATAAAACCGACGATGCTATTGGGCGATCTATTGGGTGATATGCAAAAACGCTTGGCTTGGCTCCCCCTCAGTAATTTTAAGTACGACGCAACTCTGTCTCGTGATTATCTCGTTAAGGCGCATTGGGCATTGTACGTCGAAAATTATTTAGAAGGCTTTCACATTCCTTTCGTTCATGGCAGCCTCAATAGTGTTTTAGATTACGGTAGTTACAGGACTGAATTGTATCGCTACGCCAATTTGCAATTGGGTTTAGCCAAAAGTGGGTAAGATACTTTTGATTTGCTATCAAATTCACCTGATTACGGACAGCATGTTGCCGCTTATTATTATTGGGTTTTCCCAAATATGATGTTCAATTTTTATCCCTGGGGCTTATCCGTCAATGTCGTGAAGCCGCAGTCAACAAATATGACCAAAGTATCGTTTCAATGTTATGTCTGGGATGAATCCAAATTAGGTCGAGGCGCAGGTGCCGATTTGGATAAAGTTGAACGAGAGGATGAGGCAATAGTGGAAGCGGTTCAGCGAGGTGTTCGTTCACGTTTTTATGAACATGGACGATATTCAGCGCGGCGTGAACAAGGCGTTCATCACTTCCACCGTTTAATAGCTGAATTTATGTCGCAACAGAAATAACTTAAAATTCTGTTAAGAAAATGAACCATAGTGGCATCTGTCATCCTAAAAACGTTTGGAAATTGTATCTTTGAACCATAAAATACTAGAAAATGAAATTAACACGACTTATAGCCCTTTTAATGGCTTTAATACTGAGGGGGGGCTTTGTTACTGCACAAACAACTCCTTCAACGACGGCAGAAGATAAAGATAAAAACCTCGTACAATTCAGTGGCCTAATTGTCACCGAAGAACGCGGGCAAATGATACCTGTACCCTATGCCAATATTTTTGTACCTCATCGAAAAACAGGGACAACAGCCAATTATCAAGGCTTTTTCAGCATAGTTGTAGAAAAAGGTGAATCTGTCAACTTCACTGCATTAGGTTTTCGCAAATCTACTTTTGTGATTCCACAATCGTTGACAGAGGATAGGTATTCATTGATCAAAATTATGAGCCGCGATACCATCTTGCTCGATGAAGCCATCATTTTTCCTTGGCCTAGCCGCGAGCATTTCAAAACAGAGTTCCTCGCCATGAACGTAACTGACGAACTACAAAGACGTGCCATGGAGAACTTAGCTGCTGAAACCCTCGACAAAGTACGTGAAATCACGCCTTACGATGGTAAAGAAACAGGCTCAATGTACCTGCGTCAACAAGCCCGTAACTACTATTATTATGGGCAAACGCCACCGATGAATATTTTTAGCCCAACAGCTTGGCAGCAGTTTTTCAAGTCTTGGAAAAACGGTGATTATAAAAAGAAAAAAGAGTAAGTATGAAGTATGAAATATGAAAAATGAAAAAGCGACAAATCACTCAGGACTTGTCGCTTTTTCATACTTCATATTTCATATTTCATACTTCATATTTCATACTTCATATTTCATACTTCATACTTCCATTTTCTCTTTTTCTATTACCTTAATCAAAGCGGCACGCATCTTTTCTATCAAAATATCTACATCGCGTTTCGTAATACTGAGGGGGGGCAAAAGCCGCACCGTATTAGGTTCACTTGAAGAGCCGACAAAGCATTTTTCTTCAAAAACAAGATTTTTACGCAAGGTTGCAACATTAAAATCAAACTCAACGCCCACCATCAAGCCCGTGCCACGTACCTCTTTGACAGCAGGTAGTTTAGCCAATTCGCGCATCATATAGTTGCCTAAAGTCGCAGCATTTTCAACCAAAAACTCTTTTTTCATCACATCTAAAACGGCAATACCGGCAGCACATGCCAAGTGGCTTCCCCCGAAAGTTGTACCCAACATGCCATGTTTTGCTTTGAATTTTGGGTGAATCAATACGCCACCGATGGGAAAGCCGTTGCCCATACCTTTTGCCGTTGTCACGATGTCCGGCGTAATACCGTCGGCGTGTTGATAAGCAAAAAACTTGCCTGAACGACCATAACCTGATTGAATTTCATCGAGAATAAAAACCGTATCTGTCGCATTACAAATAGCTTGTAATTCACTTAAAAATTCAGCCGTAGGCGTATGGATACCGCCAATTCCTTGAATCCCTTCGATGATAACAGCCGTCACATCACCCTTCAATAAAGAATCGCTAACTGATTGAATATCATTGAGTTCGTGAAATTCCACTTCAAAACCTTTGTTAATCGGAGCAACCAATTTAGGGTCAGGTGTAACGTTTACAGCCGCCGAAGTCCGTCCGTGAAACGCCTTTTTGAAAGCGATGACTTTAGTGCGCCCGTTGTAGAATGATGCCAATTTCAAGGCATTTTCATTTGCTTCAGCGCCCGAATTTATCAAAAACAAATGATAATCTTCTAAGCCCGATTGCTCTCCGAGCTTTTGCGCCAACTCTGTTTGCAAAGAGTTTTGAATAGAATTGGAGTAAAAGCCCATTTTAGCAACCTGTTCAGAAATCGCTCTGACATATTGCGGATGTGCATGACCAATGCTGATAACGGCATGACCGCCATAAAAATCCAAATATTCCACCCCCTCAGTATCATAGACCCGACAGCCAATGCCTTGAACGGGTTCAATGTCGTAAAGTGGATAAACGTCAAATAGTTTCATTTTAAATAATTTACGATGTTTGAAAAATAGAATTGGTTGTTTATTTTTTTTTTTAAAATGCCACCGCTTTCAATCGCAGCCCCTCTGTCTCAGGCAACCCACACATCAAATTCATATTTTGAACAGCTTGTCCTGAAGCACCTTTCAATAAATTATCTATCATAGTGATAATCAATGCTTTATTACCATGTTTTGAGACATGAACAATGCCTTTATTTGTACCAACAACCTGTTTCAAATTTGGATTTTGGTCAACGACATGTGTAAAAGCAGCATCTTTGTAATAGTCTATATAAAGCTGTTTTAGTTCTTCTTCCGACAAATCTGTTTTGGTATAAACGCTGGCGTAAATACCGCGTGTGAAATTACCGCGAACAGGCAAAAAGTTTATATCCTCTTGAAAATCAGCTTGTAATGCTTTCACACTTGCCGTAATTTCTTTTAAATGACGGTGTTTAAATGCCTCATAAATCGAGATATTATTATTGCGCCAGCTAAAATGAGAGGTGTTTGTCGGCTTTTGTCCAGCACCTGTTGAACCTGTAATTGCATGAACATGAACATCGTCTTTTAACAAGCCTTTTGCTGCCAAAGGCAATATCGCTAATTGTATCGTTGTCGCAAAACAGCCTGGATTGGCAACGAATTGAGCCTTTTCAATTTTCGATTTATTGAGTTCAGGCAAGCCATAAACCCACCCCTCAGTATCAGCGTTTGGATTAGCACCATGGCGATAGTCTTGAGATAAATCAATGATTTTCAAATGCTTAGGCAGTTCCGTAGCGTCCACAAACTTTTTCGCATCGCCATGTCCAACACATAAAAAGAGAACGTCTATCGCGGCATAATCCGCTTCATCTGTAAAAGTCAAGTACGTTTCACCAATCAAATCGGTGTGCACAGCACTCAATAAATTACCTGCATTTGAGTTAGAATGAACAAATCGAATGTTTACTGAGGGGTGGTTGACGAGAATGCGTAACAGTTCTCCTGCTGTATAACCTGCCCCCCCGATGATGCCAATATTTATCATATTTAAAACTTATAGTTGTAAAAATTATGTTTGAAATTGAATTGATTTTGTAAAAAAGTGTGTTTATATTTGTGAATACAAATGCCGAACTGCAAACAAAACTCAAGGTAAACCATTATGACAGAACGAGAATTATGGGTGAGACATGCCTCACTTTATCAACAACTTCATGTAACAGTTATATATGAAGATGAAATTCTTCAAAAAGTTTCGATGCAAAAGCTATATGCTATGCGAGACAATATTTTAGATGAAATCATCTTCGTTGAACGTAAACTAAAAATTAGAATTTAAAACCTAAATCGGTATGAATCAAGTAAATAAAGATAAATTAGCAACCTTAATGGTTAAATTCAATGCCATGTCAGAAGTCTATAACCATACACATTTTCATGCGGAATGGAAACCTTTTATAGATAGTCTTTCATCAACAGACAGCAAATTTGCGGTGCAAACCATGCTCAATACAATGGTTGAAAATGCACAAGGTTTTCGAAAAGTAGCTGTTCATCTCATTGAAAATGGCACAAATGAAAATTGGCATACAATCGCTGAAATGGTTAAAGAATTTAAAGAACTTCCTGTGTTTGATAGAAATCGAGCAACGATATGAATCAATCAAATAAAGTAAAATTAAATGAGTTTATTGCTCAATCTAAAAATATGCACGACGATACTGAATTGCAAAGCTTTTCAGTAAAATGGCGTGCGTTTTTAAACTCTTTAAGCTTAGAAGATGGCAAAATTGCTTGTTTAGCCTACTTCGATGGCATTTTTGAAACACTTGATAGAATCGGAGAAGACGTAAAAGATTTAGTTGAAAATGGCACAGAACAAGAACGGCAACACTATTTTGATGAACTTGAAAAACTCAAATCAATGCCGTTTTTTACTAAAAAAATGGTTCGTGTTTGACCCCCTCAGTATCATTTCATCACTTTCCCTATTTTCATAAAAACGGGAAAATACAACGATTTTCTTTCAAATTCACCCCAAAAGGCTTCTAAATCAAGCATCAAATTCGGAATCGGATTGTAACCATTCGCTTTTTTGAAATGCTGAATGCTTGACCACGAGTTCAGATAACCTTCTAATTCGTCTCGTTGCCACTTAAAAACCATGGACAAATGAGGGGGGTTTAAGGCTTCAAAAGGAAACGGAATGTTTTCATAACCTTCGTCTAAATGCCGCCTTTCAGCATCCCAATATTTGTCTGTAACGTTGTGATAAAAATCCTGAATCAACTTATCCACTTCTTCATCATGGAAACGCATCACGCCATAACCCCAAATGGCAAGTGTCGCATTTGGTTTAGCCACTCGCCTCACTTCTGCATAAAATTTATCAAAATCAAACCAATGGACAGCTTGTGCCACAGTGATTAAATCGAAAGTATTGTCTTCAAAATCCGTCGCTTCGGCTTTACCAACGGCATAGACAATATTATCGGCTTGTGCTGCATTGTCAATTTGCTTTTGGCTCAAATCGGTTGCATACACTTTGTCAAAGTGTTGTGCTAAAACCTTAGCAGCTTGACCATTTCCTGTTGCACAATCCCACACAATGCCTTTATTTTCAACGTTTTGTAGAACGAAATCAAATAATTCGGCTGGATAAGTTGGGCGGAATTGAGCATAAACCGAAGCCTGTGTTGAAAATAAATCTTTCATTTTGACCTCCTCAGTATTTTATTAAACTTCTTCTTTTTTCTTATTCACATGCTGCCAAATCTTAGTCTGATTGCCTAAAATCTTAGTAAAACCTTTGACATCTTCACCTGACCACGCATTGTTCATTTCGCCATAAGTGCCAAAACCAGAGTTCATCAAATCAAATTCAGATTTAAT
>JANMJN010001185.1:0-2033 GCA_031371355.1 Saprospiraceae bacterium | reverse complement strand
GTCGCCTTAGCATCTACATCAGTTAGGGTGTATTTACCATCAATATCGGTTAATGTCCCTTTTGTTGTACCTGTAACGACTACGGAAGCGCCTATGAGAGGCTCTTTGTTTTCACCATCTGTAACCAAACCAGTGAAGGTTCGTTGAGCAATGGCAAACTGGCTCAGTGCTGCAAACAGCACCAAGAGCGCAAGGCTCTTGAAGTTGACTTCAATTTTCATACATTCTTGTTGTTTAGTTTAAAAAAAAAGATTTACTAAATAATATTCTTGTTAATCGAAAATTTAAAAAAACATCCTATCAAGTCAAAATAGCATTTAAGCCTTTGTTTGTAATTTGGTTATTTAAGGTAACTATTAAGGGAATTGGGTTTTGTTTATCGCTTCTATTCGCATAATTCTTCGTTATTGATTCGTATAATTACCCCCTCAGTATATTGTAAGTTTCTTTTTGTCTTTGAGTTGTATAACCTTGTTTTTATTCAGCTGTGTTTGATTTACACTAACGGAACGTAAAGTTAAGAATATGTTTGAAATTCCAATAACTACATCACTTTTTTTTTGAAAATTTCCATTTTACTAAAACTTTATTCTTATTACAAAAATAACAATACCCATAATTTATCCATTTAGAACAATCCCAAAACAGTTGTTTTTATCTTGTTTTTTGCATCAACACGTCATAAACTAACTCTTATCGCCTTCTTTTGCATCCCTTTTTATTTTTCTTGTCTTCTAATCAAACAAAATTTATAACTTGACCTTTATAAATACGACCGCCTAACTTTATGTCTAAAACTATGTTGAGAAAAAGCTGCTTCATCATCATACTCATCGCATGGCATTTAAGCTCTGGTATCGCTCAGATGCCAGGAGTCTCGATGAGCCGTGGCGCTAAAAAAGTAGAAATACCTTTTGAACTTCAAGGCAATTTTATCATCGTAAAAGTCATTTTTGATGGCTTATTTCCACTTAGGTTTATCTTAGATACGGGTGCAGAGCATACCATATTGACAAAAAAGGAAATCCCAACCCTGCTGGGTATTCCTTTCGAGCGTACCATTAACCTCATGGGTACGGACATGAAAACCCAAGTAGTCGCCCATATTATCAGAAAAGTGAAAATACAACTCACTAATGTGCTATTTACAAAAGACATGATCGTCCTCGATGAGGACTATTTTCAATTCGATAAATTTGCAGGTCTCGACGTACATGGCGTTATTGGTGCTGAAGCCTTTAGAGGTTATGTTGTTAAATTCGATTTTTCAAAACAAATCATCACGCTGTTTGACCCCTCAGTATTTAAACCCATTGACCATCGGAATTTTGAAGAATTACCCATTGACATCATCCGTTCTAAGCCATACTTGACGACAACGGCTCAAATTCAAACCGATTCTGTTGTACAATTAAAACTATTGATTGATACGGGTGCGGCGTTGTCCCTACTTCTCCATACCTATTCAACACCCGGGTTGTCATTGCCCGAGAAAGTTATCAAAGGGAATATCGGTACTGGTTTAGGTGGTGAAATTGAAGGTGTTGTAGGGCGTATTCGCAGCATGAAGATGGGCAGCCATCTACTGATCAACCCAGTTAGTAATTTTCAAGCACTCAATGAATTGTCCGATTCCGTTTATCTCAATGGACGCAATGGCTTAATCGGTGGTGAAATTATGTGCCGCTTCAATTTTATCATTGATTTTAACAATGAAAAACTCTTTTTACAAACCAATCGCAATTTCAAAACAAAGTTCAGCTACGATAAAAGCGGTCTTGTACTTATCGCAGGTGGTGCAAATTTAAGTATTTTCACTGTCCATGAAGTTATTCCAAATTCACCCGCCGAAGAAGCGGGTTTTCAGAAAGGCGATGAACTCGTTCGTATAAACCTTACGCCAGCTCGTTTTTTCGGTCTCGGCGATGTCAATCGAAAACTACAGGGTAAAACGGGTAAAGTTTATCACATGACTTTACTACGCAATGGTCAAAAAATAACAACAAAGCTGAAACTTAGAGATTTAATTTAAT
>JANMJN010001184.1:0-4257 GCA_031371355.1 Saprospiraceae bacterium | reverse complement strand
GATTGCAGACAACTTCCATACTGAGGGGTCTGACAAACGCCAAAGTATTCCAAAAGCCGAAAAAGTAGCTGGCGACCCCAATGAAAGCTTCATCGCCACCATCCGAAATATGCAAAACGATTTTGATGTTTATGACGATTGGATTTATATTCTTGAAAAACCTTTTATCAGTCCTTTTGGCTCTTCGGGTTTGTTTTTTTATGAATATTATATTTCAGATAGTACGATAGCGAACGATGGTATGAAAAAATACACCATTCGTTTCAAGCCGCGTCGTAAGCAGGAAAATACGTTTTATGGCGATTTCGTGGTTGAAGACAGTACGTTTGCCATTGAAAAAACGAATATGCGCATGTCGCCCGATGTAAATATCAACCTAATCAATCGCATCATTTTGTTCCAATCTTTTGAAAAAAACAAGTCAGATACTGAGGGGTATCGTTGGTTGCCTGCAAAGTCCAAAATGATATTGGATTTTCATATCACGCCTAAGTCACCGGGTATGATTGGTCGAAAAACCATCATTTTCAAAGATTTTCATTTTAGAAAAGACAGTGTTAAGCAGAATTTACCTTCTAAAAAAGCCATTGAACCGACACTCGTACAGCTGCAACGCGACAATACTTTTTGGGAAAAAGCACGCCCAGAAATATTGACCAAAAACGAAGCATCGGTATATAAAATGATTGATAGCTTTCGGAATGTACCCGTTTATCGGACTTATGTAGATGTTATAAACACGGTTGTGGGTGGCTACAAGGAATTGGGTCCTATTGAAATTGGCACATACTTTTCGATGTATTCTTATAACCCTGTCGAAGGCTCACGAGTGCGTTTGGGTGCGCGTACAACACCTGATTTTAGTCAAAAAGTGCGTTTTGGCGCATTTGGTGCTTATGGATTTAAAGACCGAGAGTGGAAATACGGAGCTAATGTGGAATGGATACCTCGCCGCGACCCACGTTCCCTCGTAGGTGCAGCTTACACAAAAGATGTGAGTTCAAAAAGTGCTAGTTCGGAAGCTATTAACTTGAATGATGCCAATTTTTTAACAGGTTTTTATCGTCGCCCTGTTTTGCAAAAATTGATGGCAGTTGAAGAGTCAAAAATTTTTTATGAGCAATATCTTCAAGGCGGTTGGTCTGGACGAGTTACTCTCCTCGACCGTTCCCTTGCACCGTTTAGAACATCGTCGGGCAGTGGCTTTAACTATGCCTATCTGCCAAACGCTGATGCATCTTCGGCAATTGATACAGTTATGAAAACAAGCGAAGCGGTGATGAAAATCCGTTATGCACACAAGGAGGAGTATATAGACGGTACGTTCAACCGTACAAAAACAGGCTTACAAAATTTTATTTTTGAAGCCCAATTTACATACGGTAAGTCAGGAAATCCTTACCATAAATTTGAAGTGGGCATCAGCGGTTATTTCGATATTAACCCTATTGGACGTACCAATTATCAAATAAATGGCGGCAAAACATTCGGAAAAGCCTCGTTTTTACTACTTCACCTAGCAGAAGGCAACGAATCTTATTCCTACGAAACGTCTTCTTTCAATGGCATGAATCGCTTCGAATTTGTCGGCGATGTGTATAGCAGTCTTGTTGTGACGCACCATTTTCAGGGTCTGATTTTGAACAAAATCCCTTTGATTCGCAAACTGAATTGGCGAGAAGTAGTGACTTTCAAGGCTTTTACAGCGGATATGTCAGTTAAAAATAGAGCAGCCAATCGGCTCAATGAGTTTGATATAACAGCCGTCAGTCGCTCAAATTATGCAGGTTTTCGCGTGCCCTCTGCTGTGCCTTACATGGAGGCGAGTGTGGGCGTTGAAAATATTTTTAAAGTGTTGCGGATTGATGCTGTTTGGCGGATTAACTATTTAGACAATCCAGAAGCATTGCGTTTTGCTTTGCATTTGGGGTTTGATTTTCATTTTTAACCCCTCCGTTTTGTGTCTAATCTTTTTCTAAAAACGCAATGTTCCGTTTCAATCCCTCAAATTTTGTCCGTTTCACAGGCGATTTCTTAAAAATCTCCTTGAAAACGTCTTCTGTAATATCCAACCATTCTTCTTTGGTCATGGTGAGAAGTTTTGGATGCGGTTCAAATTGAGGTTCTTCATGGCGTTTCGAAAAGCGATTCCAAGGGCAAACGTCTTGACAAATATCGCAACCGAACATCCAGCCTGCCATTTGGTCTTTATACTGAGGGGGTATCTTTTCGTCAACTTTTAGCTCAATTGTCAAGTAGGAAATGCACTTTGAGCCATCCATTACGTAACCATTGGGCGAAATAGCTTCTGTTGGACAGGCATCAATGCAACGACGACATGTGCCGCAATGGTCGCGGATTGGGTTGTCGCCCACCAATTCTAAATCTAAAATCAATTCAGCAAGGAAAAAATAAGAACCGCGTTTGGGGTTTATCAACAAAGTGTTTTTACCAACCCAACCCACGCCTGACCGTTTTGCCCAATCACGCTCCAAAACAGGAGCAGAGTCCACAAAAGCACGTCCGTTGACTTCACCTATTTCATCGTTGATAAATTGCAAAAGCTGTTTGAGTTTGTCTTTGACAACAAAATGATAGTCTGTTCCATAAGCGTATTTTGAGATTTTAGGGGCTTCGACATCCGCTTGTTTTTCTTCTGTAAAGTAATTATAGGTCAATGAAATCACCGATTTTGCACCATCAACGAGCTTTCTCGGGTCAATACGCTTGTCAAAATGATTTGCCATATAATGCATCGAGCCATGTAAGCCTTGATTGAGCCATGCTTCAAGTCGCCGTGCTTCTTCGTCCATTTGTTCAGCACGAGCGATACCGACAAAGGAGAAACCAAGGCGATTTGCTTCGTTACGGATGCGTTCAGTATGGCTTTCGATGATGGTCATGTTGCAAAAGTAAGGGAAGGAGAGGAGAAACGAAGTGTATAAAAACAAAAAAAGCCTCACGAACTGTGAGGCTTTTGCGCCTAATCTTGGACTCGAACCAAGGACCTACGGATTAACAGTCCGCCGCTCTAACCGGCTGAGCTAATCAGGCTTTTTTCTTTAATCTTAATGCTTTACTTAAAAAGCGATGCAAATTTAGAACCATTTCGTGGAATTATGCAATCTTTGCAGCGATTATTTTTAAAATATTTTTTATTACTTAAAATAGCGTTTACTGAGACGCACATAACTCTTTGAAAATGAGTCTTTTAACAGTTGGAACGGTTGCTTTTGATACGATTGAAACGCCGTATGGTGTTGCTGAAAAAGTTGTTGGTGGTTCTTGCACCTACGTCAGCATGGCGGCATCTTACTTTACAAAACAAATTAATCTTTGCGCGGTCATAGGCGATGATTTTCCACAATCTGAACTCGATTATATGAGTTCAAAAGGTATTAACCTCGATGGTTTAGAGGTCAAAAAAGGCGAGAAGTCTTTCTTTTGGCACGGTCGCTACCACAAAGATATGAACGGACGCGATACGCTCGAAACACAGTTGAACGTTTTGGAGCAATTCAATCCCGTTTTACCCGAAAGTTATAAGACTTCGGAGTATGTCATGCTCGGCAATTTGACCCCCTCAGTACAAATGGCAGTTTTGAGTCAAATGACTAAACGTCCGAAACTTATCGCGCTCGATACGATGAATTTTTGGATGGACATTATGATGAAACCGCTTTTGAAAGTCATTAAAAAAGTGCATGTTCTCATCATCAATGATGAAGAAGCACGGCAACTAAGCGGCGAGCGTTCACTCCGAAAAGCAGCCACAAAGATTTTAACTTTGGGACCCAGGTTCTTAATCATCAAAAAAGGGGAACATGGCGCGATGCTTTTTCATAAAGATGAAGTATTTTATGTTCCTGCTTTGCCACTTGAAGAAGTGTTTGACCCAACGGGCGCAGGCGACACATTTGCTGGCGGTTTTATGGGTTATATCGCTTCAACAGGCAAACCGAACTTTGAAAATATGAAACGGGCTATCATTTATGGTTCTGCTTTAGCATCTTTCTGTGTTGAAAAATTCAGTACTGAGGGGTTGAAAAATTTGACCGATGAGGAGATTAAAGGTCGTGTAGCGCAATTTACGAAGATGGTAAAGGTCAAAATATAGAACTAAATCACCTCAGAATCAGTTGAATACTTTTATTCATCATTTATCATTCATAATTTATCATTAAATATTATGAGTCAGCAATTAAGCGAGCAAGAGATAGTTAGGCGCGAGTCGCTTCAAAAAATTCGGGAAATGGG
>JANMJN010001181.1:0-1687 GCA_031371355.1 Saprospiraceae bacterium | reverse complement strand
CTTAAATTAAGTGTTAAATGAAATAAAAATGTCAACTTTTAGGGTAAAGTTGACATTTTTTTTTATTTCAAATTGTATTGATTTGAATTTTTACTGTGGGGGTGTTTTTGTAAAATATTATTTTTAAGAACTTGTAAGTTTTTGACAATCAAAAAATGATACAGATTATTAATTAGTATTCAAAATTAAAGAAATTTATTTAAATATTTATATTAAAAAGAAGTCAAATTATTGAAAATCAATAGTTTGACTTCTTTTATTATTTATCCTTAGCTTTGCGATACGAAAAGAATGAATGGTTGTTTTTAGGAGCGATTGCTCATCGTTATTTTTCCTTATTTTGTATTTCCCCGAATAAACAAGAAAGCTTAAAACAAATATTGACGGAACATACGGTTTTTTGAAAGCCTACTATTCAAAAAAAAATTGAGAAAACGAATCATTGCACATGGAACTAAGATATTTCTTTTTTATTCTGTTTAAGCGGAAATGGTTATTGTTGACTGTAATCATTGCAGCTGCAGCTGCAACGGCATTTGTTGTTGGTTTATTACCGAAGAAATATAAATCATCTTCTGTCATCGAAACAGGCTTGATTGACTATAAAAGCGTGCGTGCAGTCGGAGAAGCCAATCCCTTTATTCAAGAGTTTGAAATTGAAAGTAAATTTGCAAACCTTGTCGAGTTGATGAAAGGGCGACCAGCTATCAATGCCCTTACCAAAAAACTGATTCTGCACGATTTGCGCACTACGGACAGTGTGGCTATATTCAGAAAACTGCAACTGGACGAAAAAAGTGGTATTACCCAAGAGCAAATTGACAAATATCTTGATGCTTTGACACTTCGACCTGATTCTATCGGCATTTTGGAAGCGGACAAAGAGCACGTCTATGTCGCTCGTTCTCTTGAAAAAGCGATGGGGTATGACTATGAAACGATAAGAGAAAAAATCGATATTAAACGTGTTGAAAAATCGCAATATATGCGTGTGGAGTTCGTCGCTGAAAAGCCTGAACTGGCATATTTTGTCATAAAAAACTTTGTTGATGAGTTTATGAACTCATTTTATATGCGAAAAGATACCTTTGAGAACAAAACCTACAAATTCTATCAACATTTGGTTCAAGAGAAAAAAGGCGTTTTAGACAATTTAAACAACCAGCAAGTCAATTATGCGCGTAGCAATGGCTTAGTTGCTCCTTTGGAACAAGCACAGGCGATTGTAGCTCAAATTAAGGAACTTGAAACAGTCCGTGACGGTGTCCAAAAAGACAAAATGGGTTATCAAAAAGAATATGCCGTTTATGATAAGATTTTTTCAGATTACAAAAGGCACAATGAAAGAGACTATTCAGAAGTTATGACCAATAATAACGATGTGCAAAATATTGATAAAGAAATCGAAAAACTAAATAGTAAATGGGTTGAGACAGGTGCAAAAGATCCGATTATTCAAAAACAAATCAATAACCTAAAAGAACAAAAATTATTGGTTGTTCAGAGAATTGCTTTTAATCGGAATGACAATACCAACCCAGCTTTGGTTAAGCAAAATGACATGTTTGTTAAATATGTTGGTGCCAAAAGTGATTTGGAATCATCGGAACAAAAAGTAAAATCGTTGAATGGACGTATTGCTGAATTATATCGTCAAAAAACATTACTTGTCAGTAACAATGCTATT
>JANMJN010001173.1:0-10524 GCA_031371355.1 Saprospiraceae bacterium | reverse complement strand
CTTGAAGTCGCTAATAATACGTTCATTCGTGTCACAAAAGCCTCGATTTCAAAAGAAATGACAGAAGGCTTTTCGACACCAAAAGCTTAAAAATGACCGTAAAAACGCCCAATTTTCGGCAGTTTTTAACCCATGAAAGGGCTGTGCTGATGGCATGTATCGGCATTGCCCTTTTCTTTTGGGTACTCAATCGGTTGTCAAATTCTTTTAAAAAAAACATACCAATTAAGTTAGAATATGTCCTACCGTCGGGCAGGGCACTGTCTGTTGAACCCCCTCAGTATGCACAGGTATATTGGCAAGGAACGGGTTGGGATATGTTGTCAGGGTATGAGCAACGTATTTTTATCCAAGTCGGAAACGACAGTATCCAACGTTTTTCTCTCAAAGATTTGATGGTTCAGCAATTCGGCAACGACATTATAAACGTCAGTCCTGAACAAATGACTGTTTTTAGTGAAATATCCAAAACCATTTCTGTGCCCGTCCAAGCCATTACAAAAATCAATTTTATGAAAGGTTATGACCTTGCAGACAGCATCGAACTGACCCCCTCAGTCATCGAGGTCGAAGGTCCGCGAACAGCGATTGACCAATTGATTTTTATTCAAACAGACACTTTGCGCTTTGAAAAACTCAAAGATTCGGTCGTGACAAAAATAAAGCTGCGTCAAAATCCACTTTTTAAAATGAATATGACTGAAATAAAAGCAAAAATTAAGACCGAACAGTTTACTGAAAAATTGCTTTTTATCCCCATTGTCATCAAAAATGCACCCCAAAGTCTGCGTATTTTTCCTAACAAAATCAAACTCGATTGCACTGTTGCCTTGAGCCAGTACGCCCAATTAGATGCCGACAAATTTGTTGCAGAAGTAGATTTGAAGAATATTGACTTTAAAACAAAAAATAATACAGTGCCCATCTTACTCCCTCAACAACCAAATTGGGTTAGAAATATTAAGTTTTCTCCTAAATCCGTTGAGTTTTATTTTGAGAAATAAGGCAAATTATGTTAAATTTGGCTTTAGAAAAATTTTCATCCTACTACATTTCACTCTGATATTAAGAAATTACTAATTACTAAAAACGACCAATTTACCATTAAGTCGTTGATTATCAATGTCTTATAATCTTTCATTTTAGTTTTTTTCTTAAATTTTCTTAAAAACTTATTTATCTCATAATTTAACAAACATAAACTATGACCGCTACTCCAACTCTAAGGAGATGGGCTATTGCCTTGTTCCTTTTCCCTGTTCTTTTAACAGCTCAAACCCAAGTTGACTTGCCCTTTGTCTCCACTGTTGGTGGAAAATACGATAGTGGATTCCCCCTCAGTATCTCGACGACAACTGGTCCTGCGACTCTTTATTACACACTTGATGGCAGTGAACCAACTGAAAGTTCAATACGATATACATCACCTATCCCTATTGACAAAAACACAACGCTTCGCATCAAAGGTTTTGTGGCAGGTATGACACCCAGCAAAACGGCAACTCATTCTTATTTTATCGGTACGACGCATACTTTCCCAATTGTGGCGTTGACTTTTAAAAAATCTGATTTTTTTAACGACACAACGGGTATCTATGTCAAATATGAGAATGGCTTGGAAGTACCCGCTAACATCGAACTGTTTGAGTCAGGAGCAAAAACGGCAGCTTTCAATCAAATGGTGGGCATAGAAATCCAAGGCTCTGCTTCGGCTCAGTTACCGCAAAAATCATTAGAAATCAAGGCAAGTGGCTCGTATGCGGCTGTACCTTATAAGGTTTTTCCTGAGCTACCATTCACTTCATACAAACGTTTTGTCTTGCGAAATGGCGGACAGGATTGGGGGGTTACGCTTTTCCGAGATGAATTAGCGGCAAGTCTCGCGCTTAAAGTGTCGGATTTGAACGGTATCATACGCACACCTGACCTCGATATGCAGGATTTTCGACCTTCAGTTGTCTATTTCAATGGCGAATATTGGGGCATCCATGGTATCCGTGAACGCATGAATAGGTTTTATGCCGAACAGCACTATAACCTTAAATCCGCTGACTATGATATGATTGAAAACTGGGGCAGCAAGATACAAAATGGTGATGCTGTTGCCTTTACAGCATTTTATAACAGCCTTGCAAACCGAAATTTGGCAGATAATACCGCTTTTGAGCAGTTCAAAACCGAGTTAGACGTCTCTAATTTCCTCGATTATAATGTGTTCAATGTCTTTATTGACAACACCGATTGGCCTGGCAACAATATCCGTTGCTTCCGTGTAAAGGCTGGTGGCAAGTGGCGGTTTATCAGCTATGACCATGATTTTAGTTTTGGACTATTTCTGTTGACGGGTGGTTGGAATACAAGCGATGCGCGTCAAAACGCTTTAGGGCGACTTTTCAATACGACCAACATCAACTGGCCAAATCCTTCAACATCAACGCTTTTATTTAGAAAATGCATGGAAAACAGCAATTTTAAACGCGATTTTATCAATCGTATGGCTGATATGATGAATACTATTTTCAAACCCGCGCGCATTTCTCAAAAAATAAATGAATTCAAAACGCAATATCAACCCGAAATAGAACGCCATGCAGCTCGCTGGGGTTCACCTTATGGCATATTGTGGGAAGCCAATATTGAGAAAATACGCAGTTTTGGCAATCAACGTATTCCAGAAGTGATGAGCCATGTCCAACAACAATTCAGCGAAGTAACTGGAACGGCATCGGTCGCGGTCACAGTGATGCCCGTTAATGGTGGTTCGGTCAATTTCAGCACGCTCAATTTGACCCCCTCAGTATTGCCGTTTTCAGGAACATATTTTAAAGGTGTTGACATTCCAGTGACTGCCGTGCCCGCAGCAGGCTACGTGTTTCGCGGTTGGTCTGATGCGTCATTAGGCAATTCGCCTACGATTAAGCTTCGCCTCTCAGAGAATAAAAATTTAACGGCTATTTTTGAACTGGTGTCAAATTCTTGTAGTACAGACACTGAAAAGCCGGTTATACAAAACTGCCCATCAAATATCACCTTAACAACGACTCAAAACTGTGCAACAGCGACATGGGCAGCACCGATTGCTTTTGACAACTGTACGACGCTCCCCTCAGTATCCAGCAATTTTTCAAGCGGTTTTTGCTTTCCACTGGGTTTAACAAATGTCGTTTATACAGCTACTGATAATGCTGGGAACAGTTCAACTTGCCAATTTGCGGTTCAAGTGAATCAACAAGTGCCGACGAGTAGTTGTAAAAAATATACGGTTGCCGATGTCAACAACTTCTGCGGTTGTGCCACGCAACAATGGTTGCCTTATGCCATTTTGCTCGATCCAGCAGCAGGCAGTACCAACTGCCTGGGTACACGAATCACCGCACAAAATGTTGATTTTCAACAAAGTACAGATGGCACCGCGACTTTAAAAGGAACTTTTAGAGATATGAATTGGGCATCTATTATTTTAGATATTAAACTTTCAGGTGGGACAACACCACCACCTACGGGTGCGCCTTTTCGCAATTTCTGTATGCAATCGCAACCGCTTTCTGCAACGAATGGTTGGTTTTATTATACGCAAATGACGGGTACTTACAAATTTGGCGCAAACCCTGCATTGCCTATTGTCCTCAATAATACTCCTTTTCAAATCGGTATCGGTGCAAATCAACAACGTATAGAACTGTTGGGCGCAAGTGCCAAATTTATCATTGGTGGTGTTTCGACAGGGCAATTCAATTTTTTATTGAACAACGAACAAACGGTTTCATGCGGAGGCGGTACCAACCCTTGCGATACAGATACTCAAGCACCTGTTTTGTCCAATTGCCCTCAAAATATAACACTGTCAACAAACCAAACTTGTGCAACTGCCATTTGGACGACACCGACAGCATCGGATAATTGTACAACAGCCCCCTCACTATCTGCCAATTTTTCGAGCGGTTCTTGCTTTCCAATAGGCACGACAACAGTCATTTATACAGCAAGTGATGCACGTAACAATCAAGCAACTTGCGGATTCAATATCGTTGTTCAAGGCAACACCACAACAACAGCTGACTTGGCTTTGAGCCTTACATCTAACCCAGCGACTTATGTTAAATACACGACTCTAAATGTTCAAATCGTCGCAAAAAACACTGGTAGTCAATTACTTACAAATATCAGAATACAATTCAACTATCCTGTTGGAACTGTAAACGGGGGCAATCCGATCCCCTCAGTAGGAACATGGAATGCTTATTGTGGCAAAACGGAGTGCAATGAGTGGACACTTCCAAGCCTTGAAGTAGGTGCAACCGCAACACTCACTGTACCGCTTTACGTCATTAACACTGCGACGACAATCAATGCTTCGACTCAATTACTTAGCTGTACACCGACCGATCAGAATATTGCTAACAATCAAGCAAGCCTCTCTATTCCACCTCGACCAATCATAAATGCTTCGGTGGTGCAAAAAGCAACGCAATTGATACCTATTGTTATTCACAAAATATCGCCCAATCCGACAACTGACGGAGCGATTACAGTTGATTTGGAAAGTATCAGCGAACGTGAAGTCACTTTCGTGTTTTATAATACATTAGGAAAAACATTAAAAACCGAAATTCGTAAGGTAGAAAGCGGTCGAAATAAACTCTTTTTCGATGTCTTAGATTTAGAAACGGGTGTTTACCTAATCGTACCAACAACTAAATTAGGCAGACATGTACCAACTAAATTTGTAAAAATGTAGCATACTTTTTATGTAAAAACAGGGCGATGTTTGGGCAATGTCACAAGCTTAGACATCGCTTTTTTTTTCTACTTCAAATTGGATGGATAAAGAAAGAGGCTAAAATACGATATGTAAGCATTTACCTTACAAATAATTATCGTTATTTTAACTAAAAATCATATAAAAAAAAATAAAATTAAAAAGACAAAATAGTTAAAAATGGTATGGTTTTGGCAACTGATCAGTATGATTATAGTTTATTAATTTTTTGTTTATATGAATCAATTGATTTCATTTTTCAATGTATGTATTCCCAGTAAGCTGAAAGACGACCCTTTTGTCTATCGGAGAGCCAAAGTCTTGACCTATCTCATTCTGTTTATGATATTGATAGGCGTTTTTTTGCAAATTTGTACGCTTGTTTTCAATCCAAACAATCCCGTACTGATGTATCCGGGCATCTTAGCAGGCTTTTTTTTGTTATATTTATTTAAAAAAACAGGCAATAATATACTCGTCAGCAACTTGTTAGCGACATTTTGGTTTCTGCCCTTTATGTTCGTTATTCAAGAAACAAAAGGACTTTATTCTGACAATCTTTTGTGGCTGTTTTTAGCCCCCCTCAGTGTATTGCTCTTTGCCAATCGCCGTTGGGGAGGGTTATGGCTGTGTATATTGCTTGGTTATACCTTTTACCTTTATTTGTTTTACTCTGATAAAAGTAAGACCGTTTCCATATATAACAATGAAGCGACTTATTACTTCATTCGCTATTCGGCTCTTTTTATTACCATTTTCTTTGTGGTTGTCATTTTCGAGACGGGGCAACTTGTTACGATTACCCTTCTAAAAAAACAAAAAGCCGTTCTGGAAGAACAAAAACAGGAAATAACGCGCAAAAATACAGAACTTATAGCCATAGGAGAACGCCTAAGAGAAACAAATCAGGATCTCGAACATTTTGCATTTGCAGCCAGCCACGACCTTAAAGAGCCATTGAGAATGATTGGCATGTACACCCAACTCACTAAAAAACGCCTTGATGGAAAACTAGACGACTCATCTAAAGAGTTCATGAATTATGTGACCGATGGCGTCGGGCGCATGCAAAGCTTATTGGATTCACTACTTGATTACTCACGTCTCGGTAAAAATAAAAATGATTTAAAGGATATTGACCTCAATGATACCATCTTTTTGGTCATGCACAACCTAATGCCACGCATGAAGGAAACAAATGCCTCCATCGTCGCCAATCCTTTGCCCACCATCAGGGCTTCTTCAATTGAAATGATTCAGCTATTTCAGAACCTTATTGCCAATTCTATAAAATTTCGCCGAGCAGATGTACCGCCCTCCATCGTAATCAAAGCGAATGAAACATTGACCGGTGATTATATTTTTACAGTTGTTGACAATGGTATCGGTATTCCTGAACAACACCAAGAGCGTGTCTTCAAAATTTTTGAACGCTTAAATACTCGGGCAAATTACGAAGGGTCAGGCATCGGATTGGCAACCTGTAAAAAAATCATTCAAGGTGCTGGCGGTAAAATTTGGCTTGAAAGTACTGAGGGGGTCGGCACAACTTTCTTTTTTACACTGCCTAAATTCGCAGCGAATTGACCATGAGAAACAATTTAAAATTAAGATTTCAAATACTATAATGAATCGAATTCATCCCTAACTTATTGATTTTGTATGATTTAAGTATGAAAACATCTTACTTCTTCTTTTTGAAAAGTTGTTTACAATTCAAATAGTTATTTTTCTTTTTGAAAAAATTATCCCGACTGTTTTTCCCTAAAATATTTAATACAATGCCAACTGAACCAATGATATACCAATCTTTATTTTTAGGGTCGCCACGACTCATCATATTGAGGCTGTGTGACATCGCATCATTTGATAGAATACGATTCGACAAAATAGCAGCCATTTCACCTTTCTCCTTATCTAAATTCTCCAAGGGAACATAAGTCGTGCTGACATCGTCTAAATAATCGGTCAATGTTTTTCTTAGCGACAATTCACAAATCAACTCCATTCGCTTACCCAAACCCAAGTGGATTCCCGCACCTATTGGTAAACAAATTTGCACTTTTTTATAAGGTCGTCGATCGGGAAAGTTTTTCAAACCTTGACCTTCTGTACTGAGGGGTTGCAATTCATACCATTTATCTTCCCATTTTGCTTGAGGGTTAAATTGGAAAACACCGACACCCAAAGTCAAAAAAGGTTTGATGATATGCCTCTTTTGGTTATTTGAATTTAAAAAAAAGGCACTGGATATACTCAATTCATCGAGAGGTGACCAAAAACTTAAATTTCTATTGAACCGTCCTGCATCCTTGGCATTCACATCCGAACCACTCAGACTTCCATGATGATAATTGATTTTTATAGCCAGCCAATCATTTGTTTTCACATATATAAATGCCCCTAAATCAAGGTGCGTTTCCGAAAGACTTACGATAAAAGAACTGGGAGCCAAATCACCTTCGTAGTTGATGCCGCCAATATACATACCTCCTTGAATCTGCTGTTGGGAATGCACAGCTGTCATTATAAAACAACTGTGCATAAAAAAAAGACTTAATAAATGAGTTTTCATGGTTGAGAAATAAGTTTGTCGTAGCGCATTTTGTTTGTTTTTAAGCAACCAAGATAAACGATTTTTCTTAATTATTTCTCAATTACCTTTTAAATCATTGATTATTAATGACTTAATTACATTTTTATCATACGTTTTTATTGCCTTAGCCTTTTGCCTAAACTGTTGCCAAACGATTTCGCAAATAATGGTCAGCAACTACTATTGCCGCCATTGCTTCCACAATCGGTACGGCACGCGGCAAAACGCAAGGATCGTGCCGCCCACGTCCAGTCACTTCCACCGCTTCGCCTGCCATATTCACAGATTCCTGAGCTGGGATAATGGTCGCCACAGGCTTGAAAGCCACACGGAAATAGATGTCTTCACCATTGCTGATGCCCCCTTGAATACCACCTGAATGGTTCGTTTTTGTCCTAACTTTCGACCCCTCAGTATAAAAGGCATCGTTGTGCTCTGAACCTCGCATGGACACACCGTCAAAACCAGAACCATATTCAAACCCTTTTGCCGCATTGATAGAGAGCATCGCTTTCGCCAAATCTGCATGCAATTTATCGAACGCCGGCTCGCCCAAACCGACAGGACAGCCTTGTATGACACAAGTCGTTACCCCCCCAATTGTATCACCTGCTTTTTTTACTTCTTGTATCAAAGCAATCATTTGTTCCGCCATTTCGAGGTCGGGACAACGAACAGGTGTTGTTTCGATTTCATTGAAATCCAATAAGTTGTAAGGCTTTTCTGTCTTCAAGTTTCCAACTTGACTCACATAAGCATTGACAGTGACCCCCTCAGTATGCAGCATCATTTTGGCAATTGCACCACCTGCGACGCGTGCCGCAGTCTCGCGTGCAGAAGAGCGCCCACCACCCCGATAGTCGCGATGACCATACTTCAATTGGTAGGTAAAATCGGCATGGCTCGGACGGTATTTGTCGGCAATATGGCTATAATCCTTCGAGCGTTGGTCTTCGTTATAAATGACTAAGGCAATCGGATGTCCTGTACTTTTACCTTCAAAAACACCACTCAGTATTTGCGCACTGTCCGATTCGTTGCGTTGTGTCACAATTTTTGACTGACCAGGACGGCGGCGATCGAGTTCTTGTTGGATAAATGTTTCGTCAATCGGCACACCTGCGGGACAACCGTCAACGATGACACCGATTGCGACACCATGCGATTCGCCAAAAGTCGTGATGCGAAAAGCTTGTCCAAATGTATTTCCTGCCATGAATTTAAGTGTATGAAAGCATTTATGAATGAATGATAATGGAATTGGAAGCACAAAATTAGCTTTTTCAATCCAAAAACTGCTTGGATACTGAGGGGTTTATTTATCTTGCTGCGAATTCGATATTTCAAAAGACAAAAAAAAATATGTTTGCAAAGCAAACCGACTCTTTGTTTTTATCGTAGTTCCCTAAGGACGATGAAGTCCTACTGAAAAACAATTTTTTAAATCAAAAACCACTATCTGATGAAGAAACTTTACAAAATGCTTTTTGTGCTTTTCCTGTTAAGCACCCAACTTCTTTCCGCACAACGCAATGGTAAAATGTTGTTCACAGCCCGTCTGAGTGGCGCAAATGAAAGACCCGCAGTTACGACAATAGCAAAGGGTCTTGTCACTGCCGTTGTTGAAGGCAATACCGTAACAATTAACGCTGTTTTTGACAGTTTGAGCGGTCCAGTCACGGGTTGCCATTTCCACAAAGGTGTTGCGAGCGGTACGGGCGGCACGTTTACAAATTTTTTGACAAATGTGCGTGGCAACCGTATGTATGTAAAAACCACCTTGACCAATGCTCAAATTGGCGACTTGATGGAAGACAGCGTGTATTTCAACGTTCACACGACGCTTAATAGTGGCGGCGAAATCCGCGGTCAAATGGTTTTTGAAACAGACTACCTGTTCGATTCTTTTGCCAGTGGCGCACAAGAAGTGCCTGCCGTAACAACAACTGCTTCAGCTCTTGGGACTTTTAATATCTCCAGACTGCTCTTCACAACAGGCAACAAAATAGATTATAAAATTACGGCAAATGGCTTATCAGGTCCGATTACAGGCGCACACTTACATTATGGTGCAGCTGGTACGAGTGGTGGCGTGGCATATCCTCTGACTTTCAGTGGCAATAGTTTAGCGGGAAGCCTTACCGTACCTTTTACTTTTCTTGACAGTATGTTCAATGGCTTGATATACATGAATATTCACACAACAGCAAATCCAAATGGTGAAATTCGAGGTCAAGTTTTTTATGAAGGCGATGGCATCGGTTTCGACGCAGCAATTGATGGCGCCCAAGAAGTGCCTACAAATGCTTCAACAGCGAAAGGTACTATGTATGCTAATATTCGTTCAACACTCGATACGCTTGACTATGCCGTTTTAGTTACAGGTATTGTTCCTAATAATGCGCATTTCCATAAAGGCGCAGTCGGTGTAAGCGGTGGCGTTATTGTCGGTTTGACTGCCGTTGGTGCTTCTTTTCCAAACCTGTACGCAGCTAAAGTACCCCTAACTGCTGCGCTTATTGATGCTTTTACAAAAGACAGTATGTATGTCAATATTCACTCGGCAGCTTTTCCAAATGGTGAAATTCGAGGTCAAGTAGCGTCACTTTTGCGGACAAGTTTAGTCGCCAACTTGTGTGGTGGTCAAGAAACGCCTGCTGTTACCACGACGGCTTCGGGTGCAGGTTTTATGTCCATATCACGTGATAAAACCAGCCTTTTATTAGATGCTGTTACCAACGGTTTAAGTTCTAATGCAACGGGTGCGCACATTCACAAAGGTCCAAAAGGTGTCGCAGGACCTGTCGTGATTAGTTTTGCAACTATACGGAGTGGCAATGCGGCAAGAGGAGCATATAATGTGACAACTGTTCCGACGCTTGTGGACTCCATGATCAATGGTTTAACGTATTTCAACTTCCATACAACTGCCAATCCGAACGGCGAAATTCGCGGTCAAGCAGCCCCTGATTTGGTTCAAGAATGTCTCGCCAACGCGACTTTTGAACTCAATGGCGAGCAACTTTCCGTCAAAGTATTCCCCAATCCGTTAAGCGATGCCGTGAATTTGGTTTTTGACAGCAACGAAGGATTTGATGCGCAAGTTGTCATCTTAGACCTCTTAGGTCGCCCAATTGTCTCGAAAAAGACGGAAATACTGAGGGGGTCA
>JANMJN010001162.1:0-3163 GCA_031371355.1 Saprospiraceae bacterium | reverse complement strand
ACAAATTATTTCAGCCATAAAGTCCGTTAATCGTTGATTCGGGATGCTAATACTCGGAATTCGAGTATCCGAATCTCGAATCTACGAATATCCACACCATGAAACTACTGCACCTCATACCCACATACAAACCCGCTTATGGTTACGGCGGACCCATTATTTCCATCGGTTTGCTTTGTGAAAACCTTGTTGCTTATGGCGGTTGCGATGTCACTATGTCGGCAACCAATGCCAATGTGAAAAAGGATTTACCTGTACATAGTAAGACACCTGTTTTGGTAGAAGGCGTAAAAGTGTATTATTTCAGACGCATTACGCCCGATCATTCTCAGTTGTCGCCCCAATTATTGTGGTGGTTTTGGCGAAATATGAAGAAATATGATGCCATACACTTACATTCTTGGTGGAATTTGACGGTTATGAGTGCGACATTCCTCTGCATACTGAGGGGGGTAAAACCCATATTGGCACCACGTGGCATGTTGAGTCCATTTTCGTTGACAGGACGATTTAAGCCACTTTTTCATCGTTTTATAGGACAAAGGCTTTTAAAAAACACGTTTTTACACGCCACATCAGCGCAAGAAGCCAAAGAGTGTTTGGCGTTAATTCCTGAATGGCAGTATGCGAATATCCCTAATTTTTTAGATTTAGAGGCATTACCTATTTCAAAGAGACCTCATTTGAATGGAAATGCGCCAAAGCAAACGGAGACATTGCGTTTACTGTTTTTGTCAAGGCTGCATCAAAAAAAAGGGATAGAATTATTATTCGATGCGCTGGCTCAAGTCACTTTCGATTGGACCTTGACGATGGCGGGCGAAGGAGAAGTAGCGGGTTATTTGGAAAAGTTGCAGAAACAAAGCCAAGACCTGCATATTGATCACAAAATCAATTGGTTAGGTTGGGTTGATGCAGACAAACGATTGGCTGCTTTCGAAGCAGCAGATTTGCTTGTTTTGCCTTCATACAATGAAAATTTTGCGAATGTAGTTATAGAATCCTTAGCCGTCGGCACACCTGTTTTGGTCAGTAAATACGTTGGTTTATCCGATTATGTCACCGAAAAAAATATGGGTTGGGTGTGTGATACAACCGTCGAGAGCATTCGCGACAAACTGAATGAAGTGCATAGCCAAACAAAACAACGTTTTGAAATCGCTGAACGCAGCAGCATACAAATACGCCAAGATTTCGACCCCTCAGTATTGACACGACGTTACATTAACATGTATAAAAATCATGGAAAATGAACAATGCAGCCCTTATTACACCGCTTATTCTGACCTATAACGAAGCACCAAATATTGCTCGAAACCTTGAGAGACTGCGGTGGGCAAAGCGCATCGTGGTCATTGATAGTTTTAGTACCGACGAAACTTTGTCTATTTTAGCTGACTTTCCGCAAGTAGAAATTTATCAACGCAAGTTTGTTTCCTTTGCTGACCAATGCAATTTTGGTTTGCAACAGATTGATACTGAATGGGTTTTGTCAATGGATGCGGATTATATATTAGATGATACCATCGTTGAATCCATTTTGAATCAATCGCTTGATGCGAGTCAAACAGCCGCTTATTCTGCTCGATTTAAGTATGCCATTTTTGGCAAACCTGTTCGTGGCAGTATGTATCCACCTCGAAAAGTATTGTATGCCAAAGACCGCGCTCACTATGTTAATGATGGTCACGGGCATACTGTTGTGATTGATGGTACAATAAAAACGCTTGATGGTTTTATTCACCATGACGACCGCAAATCCTTTTCGCATTGGCTGGCTTCACAAGATCGATATTTGAAAAAGGAAGCCGATAAATTGACTCAAACGCCATTTAAACAATTAAAATGGACGGATAAAATGCGTTGGTTTATTGTACCCGCACCCATTTTCGCCTTTTTTTATTGTTTGATACTGAGGGGGGGCTTTTTAGACGGCAAATATGGTTGGCACTATGCGATGCAACGGGTTTTGGCTGAAACGATACTCTCCATACGTCTTACGGAGGCGCGTTTGACCATGAAAAAAGAAGAAACAGCACCCAATTTATCACCTCAACAAGTCTAAATGGAAAAGAATTTACCTATAAAAATTTGCATCATCGGTTGTGGCACATATGGCTCGTATTTGATAGGAAGATTGACTGAAAAATACGGCAATGATATTCAGATAACGGCTATCGAGATGGGTGATGAGAAAATCAAAGATGAAAGCGCAATCGGTTTGGCAGCAGAGTCAGGTTCTGCACGTGCTGCGGCGCAAGGTCGGTACTTTGGTTTGGGCGGTACATCGGCTCGGTGGGGCGGTCAAGTGCTGTTTTTTGATGAAAGAGACAATCCTTTGAAGCAACGAGATTGGGATACGATTGTGGCTATTAATAATAAGTATCGTCGTGCGGTGCTTCAAAAGGTCTTGGGCAATGTCCCTAAAATAGATACTTTGATGAATGACAAAGGCAATGAAAAAACAGGCATTTGGCTCAAATATGCCAAACGCAATATGTTCAAAGCCTTAGATAAATCGGTTTTATCATCGGTTAATATTCTTAAAAATCAACGTGTTACGGATTTTGTTTTTGAAAATAGGACGATTAATGGCGTTTTATGTCAAAATACTGAGGGGGTCATGACAACAGTAAATGCGGATATTTTTTATCTAACTGCTGGAGCGATTGAGTCGTGTCGTTTGCTTTTAGACATGAATGAAAAGCATGCAGTTATGACGTCAACAGATTTGGGGAAACACTACGGCGACCATTTATCAGTTGAATTATTTAGAATACAGCATCGTCCTGTTATTGACAATACGGATTTTTTACCGCGCCTTGTAAAAGGCAGTTTGGTGACAAAGCGTTGGGTTGTTAAGGACAAAAATGGTCGAGTTGGCTTTGCTCATCCTGTTTTGAACAAAGAAGTTAAGGTGTTTACATCTATAAAACGGATGCTTTTTGGTAAACAAAAAATAGATTTTAGCATCAAGGATGTGTTTGAAGGCTTTGAGTTCCTCATCCGTTTTGCGTTTAATGTCCTTATTCTAAAAAAGATGTATGCCCACCGCAATACCTGGAGTTTGCAATTGGAGATGGAACAGGCTTTTCCAAATGATAACAGTATCGGTTTGTCGGAACAAAGAGACAAATTTGGTCAACGAGTGGCTCGTTTAAAT
>JANMJN010001153.1:0-5768 GCA_031371355.1 Saprospiraceae bacterium | reverse complement strand
ATAAGCGGGTAAAACCCAATCTTTGTTTGCATTTAAAAAGCCTGTAAATTGTTTTTCAACAGTTGTTGCTGCAATTTTTGAAGGATCCGTATAGCTTGACGCAAAATCAGATTTTTGGCATGCCACAAAAGTCATGATTAAAGCAGCAAGGGCTATAAATATTTTATTTTTCATATTTTTTAATTTTTGAAAATTAGTTAAATTAGTGGATAATGGGAAATTGATAATATACCCCCTCAGTATATTGAGGTTTTATGATTTTAATTACATCATATTATCCACTATCAATTATTCATTATCAATTAAAAGCTGGCTCTCAACATCACACCCATTGTACGAGAAGAAGGATTACTACCCGCATTGTTCACGTTTTGAAACCATCTTGAACCAGCCGTCGTTTGTTCTGCATCCATATCCTTGATTGTTCTGTAGAAGTAGAACAAGTTGCGACCATAAACAGAGAGCATCAAGTTTTTCATACCCATCTTTTTAACAATACTTGTAGGCAATCTGTAACCCAAAGAAACTTCTCTCAATTTAATATAAGAGTTCTTGTTGATGTACAATTCATAACGTGAATTACTGTATTGAGGACCACCCCAGTTGTAAGTTGAATTGTAGTAAACCGCTTGAGAAATGATATTCGTGTTTTTTTCACCTGTTGGCGTGACACCATCTACCAAAATACCATCGTTATAAACAACTTCGCCGTTTGGTCCTTTGTCACTTGTCGTTTGAATACCGACAACTTTACCGCCTACAGTCGCTTGATAATAGCGTAAGCCACCATGTTCTGCGTCCATACCTGTTAAACTTTCTTCAAGCAAACCACGGCTCATCAACCAATATACACCTGTTGGCATGATGTGACCACCAAATCGGTAATCCACTAATACGGTTAAATTGATACCTTTATAATTGAATGAGTTGGTCATACCACCAATTGCCTTAGGCATAGCGTTACCAAAATTCACTAATTTATCATCTAATTTATATAAACCATCAACGACAATCCTTTGTCCACTAGCATTTGTTGCAACAGGATGTGCATATAAATCGCCCATTGGTTGTCCAACAACGGATTTCAACTGAGCGGCATTGCCATCATAGTCAGCATGTAATAATTCTGTTGCGCCGTTTGCCAATTTCTCAACAACATTGCTGTTTTGAGAGAAATTGAGGTCAAAATCCCATGAGAAATTTTTTGTTTTAATAGGTGTTGTTGTCAACAATACTTCAATACCTTTATTTCTAAGCGTTCCGATATTCGTCAAAACAGAACTCGCTCCAGAAGTTGGCGCTAATGTTAAAGGCAAAATTTGATCAACAATCTGTCCATTGTAATAAGAGACTTCAAGTCCAACACGATTTTGGAAGAATTTAGCCTCTAAACCAATCTCAAACTCGCGTTTTTGTTCTGGACGAATAAGATCATTTCCGAAACCACCCGGAACGGTTGTATAAAGGACTGATTTTCCACCCGTTTGTTGGACACCCAAAGTACCTTGATTATAAGCGATATTGGCTCTATAAACGTCTGGGTAATTACCCACAACACCCCAAGCCGCTCTCAATTTTCCATAACTGAAGAAAGTTGGCATTTTGAATGCATCCGTAAATACAAAACCTGCATTTACTGAGGGGTAAACAAAACTGTTGTTATTAGGATTCATCGTTGACGTTCTGTCCTTACGAATCGTACCTTCTAAATACAAAAAGCGTTTGTACCCGAAATTGACTGTACCAAGAACGGCATCTTTAATCAAAGAAAGACGGCTTGAACTACTGTTTGCGGTGTTAACCGATGCTGCGATATCAAACAGGTTTTCGGTACTTAAACCACCATTTGTACTACGACCAAGTCTTGTAATCAACTCTTTCGAAGCCGTATAACCACCCATGACTTTAAAATCTAAATCTGGTGTTATCTGCTTATTATAGGTCAACAAAGCATCGCCATAAACCAAAGAAAATACGTTGTTATTTAACCCGAAACTACCTGAGTTCCCGAAAGCCAAGGGTATTTCGGTTGAGTTACGAGATTCAATTCTTTCGGTCGTGAAATCTGTCGAAACCCTGCCTTGAAGCGTCAGACCTTCAACTATTTGCCACGTATTCGTCATATTTGCCAGAACACGGTTGCTGTATTCGTCCAAATTTTGCTCATTAACACGCCAAACATAGTCTAAGATGTCTGCTTTATAACCATTGTAGATGATGTTTTCTGTTGGTGTCAAACTTTGAGCTGTACCTGTCACAAAACGATAGCCCTTGCTTGTTTTGTACTTATTTTGATACCAATCAGCGTCGTCAAAACGACCAATCATACCTGTAAAATTGTTAATCATACGGTCAATCGAATAAGGGCGATTGTGTGTCCGCTGATTGGTATAATTGACTGACAAATTCGTAGTTATTTTTGTACCCAACTTAAAAGATGAATTCAAAGTGGCAATATTTTTCGTATTGTAAGAACCCAAACTCATCATTTTATTGTCCTGCCGTGTCAACGAAAAACGGATATTACCGTTGTCATTGCCTTGGGAAACCGCCAAATTGATATTAGAATTTTGACCTTGTTGGTAGAAATGGTTGTAACCTTCTGTTTGCGCTTCATAAGGTCTAACAATACCATCCCAACTCATAACAGGTTGTCCGTCGAATTTAGGTCCAAAATTGACGGTTGCTGCCAAAATACCTCTCGTTTTAACGCCATTAACGTCATAGTAAACAAACCCAGAAGCATCCTGTCCGCCATTACTGTAGTTCAATGGATAACCACCACCTCTCGTATTTTGATAACGTGGCAAATAGGCGACATTGTCTACCCCGTAGTTGGCACTGAAATCAATGCCCAAACCTTTTTTCCCTTTTCCGCTTTTAGTTGTCACCAACACCACACCGTTTACAGCTTCTGAACCATACAAAGCTGCTGCAGAAGCCCCTTTCAAAATAGAAATACTTTCTATGTTTTCAGGATTGATGTCCAACAAGCCATTACCTCGTAGGCGTTGGTCACCCCAATAGTCATTATTACTGACTTCTCCGTCACGAATCGGCACACCATCCATGACAATCAATGGCTGACTTTTACCTGTGATGGAGTTGACACCACGAATTTGAATATTCGTTGCGCTTGTCGCACCACCAGGTGTAGATGAAATACGGACACCTGCCGCTTTGCCATATAAGGCACTTGCAAAGTTCGTTGGTGCAGCCTGAACAAGTTCCTCTGCTTTAACGGTTGAACTTGCATAACCCAAAGCCCGTTGCTCTCTGGTTATACCCAAACCCGTAACGACGACTTCTGACAGGTTTTTAGTATCATCTTCTAAGGCGATACTCATGTTGCTTTGATTAGCAGCTACTTCCATAGTCGCTTTACCAACGAAGCTGATGACCAGTGTTGCACCGGGTTTGACCTTAATAGAAAAGGTACCATCATCATTTGTTAGCACCGCATTTTGCGTGCCTTTTTCCATAACCTGTGCGGCTATGATTGGGTCGCCATTCGCTTCTTTTACAGTACCAGTCACTGCTGAAGTGGTTTGGGCGAAGGCGTTCATTTGCAAAAACAAGAACGCTCCCGATAGTAAGATGGAGAATAGTTTTTTCATTCTAGAGAAATTTTTATAAGTAAAATTTAGTTTAAAAAAAGCAAAACAATATCAGTCTCTTGTTAGAACAAGAGTGTCAAAAATAATATATATAAGCTGTCTATTTTTCCACTAAAAAGCCATCAGAGAGCGACTAAATCCAACTTTCGTTCTTTGATGTGTTCAAAATTTTCCATAACCAAAGTTGCCGCGCCAATCAGTTCTGCTTTAAATCCTAAATCTGACACTTCAATCGTGGCATTATGAGCGAGCTTTGGAATACAATATTCATTCAAAGCTTGCTGGATAGGTGCTTGCCATATTTTACCAGCAATAGAACCTCTACCACTCAGTACTATCAACTTTGGATTCAGTAAGTGTATCAAAATCGCCACACCACGTCCTATTTTGTAACCTATTTCTGATAACAGTTCGACGGCAAATTGGTCCCCTTCAAGGGCAGATTTTACAATCAGGTTATTTGCCTCTTCTGGGTTGTCCTGTGGAATATCTTTCAAAGAAGAAACGCGTCCTTCTTTTACCCCTTCAATGGCTTTTTCTACCAAAACCAGTAAAGATGTCTCCGTTTCAAGGCAACCTTTTTTGCCGCAACCACACAATTTATTATTTGTAAATACAGGGATATGACTAAATTCCCCAGCAAAACCATTGTCGCCTCTATAAAGCTCCCCGTCAAGTATAAGTCCTAACCCAACGCCCCAACCCATATTGATGACCATCACATTCTGTTCATTGGCTGCCGCACCAAAACGCAGCTCTGCCAAGGCTATCAAACTGGAATCATTGTCAATAAAAACAGGCAGACCGACTGATTTCGAAATATACTTAGTGATACTGCCCTCAGATGTTTCTAAAAACGAATAATTAATGCCTTTTTTAACATCTATAAAACCAGGCATTGCAATGCCAATACCCGCAATTTTTTGGATATCAACTTGTGTTTTTTGAAGGAAGGCGGCTATAGCTTCTGTTAAACTGAATATTGATTGAGGATTTTTAGCCAATGGCAGCTCGACCTTTTCAACTCTGCCCACAACGTTATTTTGCATATCCATGACCGCAATCCGCGTAATAAGTTGATCCATTGAGACGGCGACAATGTATTGAATATCAGGCTTAATCGAATACATCAACGGGCGCCGCCCACCTGTCGAAGGTGCTAAACCAGTTTCAATGACTTTACCCTCCTCTATCAATTCCCCTATCAATTTTGTAATCAGCGGCAAACTTTTATCCATTTTGTCGCACAAGTCAGCACAAGACAGGGATTGAGCAAAATAGAATTGTTTTAATATGCTCCTCTTATATAAAGTTTTCTTATCCGCCATATTTTTAGAAATAGATAATTTACAAAAACAGGTTGAACAAAAATTAAATAAGACCAGTAACAAGCCTTCTAACGATTGATTGTGTCCTTTCTATGGTTTTATTTGTAAAAAATGCTTTTATACTGAGAGGGGGTATTTTCTCTTTTTCTAAGCTTTTTGTCCAACCTAATACAAAAATTTAGATAAACTAAACTACAAGAATGAGCAAATGTAAAATACTTTTTTATTTTTTTATAAAAGTATTTAAACTTTTTTATTTTTTATGCAAAAAACTTTTTTTTTCAAAAATAGACGCATTGAAAATCATGTCTGTTTTCAAAAATTACGATATAAAACAACAAAAGCCACCGAAATCTCGGTGGCTTCTATTTGAAAATCTTTAAGTTCTCTCTCCCGCCCTACTATTTCCCAATCGGACGAATGACAAAACTATACGTATATTTTTTCGCTTTCATCCGATAAGCTTCATGCGTTTCTGCACCCCATGAATTGTCGCCACCAACACCTCGTTGTCCTAAGTCAACATGGAGTGTGATGAAAGGGCGTTTGACAATATCCGTCACATGGCGGTTTTTCTTAATGGTTCCTTCGTCAAAGTCTTCTGTTACTTGCGACATGGCACTGAAACACAAGGGTTGCAAGCCTTCGACTGAAATGCCGACCCCCTCAGTATTGGTCAGTTTTATCCAACGTATATCCGTTTTGTAACCGCTTTCTTGTGGACGTATATAGTTGCGCGTCCAACCATTGTCCGTATCGTCATCATAAACACCGAGCAACGAAGCGGTGTTTCTATCTGCATAATTTTCAAATGGTCCACGAC
>JANMJN010001143.1:0-5994 GCA_031371355.1 Saprospiraceae bacterium | reverse complement strand
TGTTTGGAACTGTTTGGAACTGTTTGGAACTGTTAACTTCATAAAAAGATTCATTTAAGTTGTTAAAAAAATTGATTCATGGAACAAAACTAAGTATTGTTATTCAATTAGTATTTTTTTTAACATTATTTTTTAAATAATATTTTAAACAATATTCATTCATCATAATATGAATAATATCAATAAATTACAAACTCTTAATTTTTATAATAAAAAAACTCTAAATGAAGCACGATACTTCGTTTAGAGTTTGGAAAATGTTTTTTAATTAAAGAAAATGTTCATTAACAATGTCTTTGTTTTACTTCTTCTTCACCAAACTATTCGTCTGCAAAACATACCCCAATTTAACACCTAAAACCGTATTCACATAATAATGTGTTCGTTCCTTCAAAGTCGTTTGTTCGACATAAGCCTTGAAATTGCGCTCAAAAACATCGGGTATATTAGGCGTAACGGCATCAGAAGGCAAATCTTTGAACAAAATGTGTGTTCTGCGAAAGCCCAAACCGATACTTAAATCGAGGTTGAAACGGTCTTTATTGCCAAAATAACGGGTTGTACCCATATTGAAAGCCAATGATTGTTGCGAAATCCCCAAACGATAAGGCAAATTTTGTTGATAACCTCTATCGGCTCTCCAAAGAAATTCAGAGCCTTTGTCAAAAAACTGGCGATGCATCAGTGCCAACGCTGCGTAATAATTACCCTTTTCTTTCCATTTTGTATTGAAATAATGCCGATAGGACGAGCGCATACGATAACCAAAAGCAGCATGAGTCAAACCTGAAACGCGAAATGTATAACCTACTTCGTGTTCAAGGCTTTCCCATTTTCTCTTTTTGTACAATTGATGTTCAAAATAAACGGCAAAAGTAGGTCCAAATGGGTCAAATAAAGCTAAAGGACTTAATTTGACAATCTGCTCTTGGGGAATGCCCTTGGTTTGGTCTTCACCTTTGGTTTTGATTTGCCCCCTCAGTACAACGGGCAAAAAAAACAGTATCAGCAATACATATTTGAGTTGTTGTTGATAAAAATGCATTTGGCAAATATTATTTATTTTCAAAATAGTATATTCTGTCAATCAGTTCGTTTTGTGTTAGGAATCGGGCTATCCACAAATATAGGCGATTTGAAACAGCTTTGGAGAATATGGGCTAATTTTACCGCCTAATTTTTCATCAAATAAAAAGAAAATGACACTTGTATTTGCGACAAATAACCCACATAAAGTCGCCGAAGTCAATGATGTACTGAGGGGGGCAAACTTAGAAGGCATCGAAGTTGTGACGATGAAGGCAATTGGACACACAACCGATTTGCCCGAAACGCATGAAACAATTTTAGAAAATGCGCTTGAAAAAGCCGAATTTTTACATAATCAATACAATGTATCATGTTTTTCGGAGGATACAGGGCTTGAAATTGATTTTTTGAATGGCGAACCGGGCGTACATACGGCACACTATTCGGGGTCTCGAAATCCTGCCGACAACATTGAAAAAGTATTAACCTTAATGGGCGACACACCTGTTCGAACAGCCCGTTTTCGGACAATTATCGCCTTGATACTATCCGAAGGACTCCTTTCAGAGAGAGGTGGCGAACAATATATTTTCGAAGGCATCTGCGAAGGAACAATCCGATTAGAACCTGTTGGCGAAGGGGGCTTTGGCTATGACCCTATTTTTGAGCCTTTAGGCTATGACAAAACATTTGCTGAATTGCCCATGTCTGTAAAAAGTGATATTAGTCATCGGGGACGTGCGACGGCTAAATTGATAGCATTTTTAAAATCCATGTAACAAATGAACTTTAAAATCGCTTGTTTTTACAGATAATGAAATGCTTGTATCTGCTATTTTTGAATAAATGCTGCTTCAAAATACTGACGCGGGGATTTGAAGTCTTAACAAAAATTACACGCTACAATTTTACAAACTTCTGACTTGACAAACGCTCATTCGACGACAGTTTCAAAAAGTAAACACCGCTTGGTAATTTTTGAACATTTACACTTACATTATTCTCTCCGATAACGATGTTTCTTTTTTCAGAATAAACAACTTGTCCAACTTCATTTAGAATCTGAATATCAACTTTTTCCGTTTTATTATTTTGGAAATTAAAGGTCAAAAGATTAGATACAGGATTTGGCGAAATCTTTGTAAGCCATTGATTGTCAATTTCTTGCGTTGGCAAACAGAGACTCCAATTGACTTTATTGTTTTTTGATAAGATGCGTAGTTCTGGATCAAAGGCAACGCTATCAATAATATAATTCAAAGAAATTTGAAAATTAAAGTATTGATCATTGCTGGTCACATTTAAAATAACCGTCGTATCCTTTCCACCTCGTTTACTTATTAACTTCACCGGAATAGGCATTTCGAACAAAGGCACTGATGCATGGGAAGTAGTTTGTCGAACACTAATGTATTGACGGTTAAGAACATCACCTTGACATCCATCAAGCGTATAACTGGGATACCCTTGTCCATAAAAATAATCATTAAAAAACTCAGTCAAATTCTGTCCACTTGTTGCTTCGATATGCCGCTTTAAATCTGCTGTTCTCGCAAAACCATACGCCAAAGTTGGGTCATTCAAGTAATTGCGTACACCTTTAAAAAAAGCGGTATCACCTACTTTCCAACGCAAGGTATGAAGGACATACGCACCTTTGTTATAGCTTAGTTGACCACTAAATATACGGTTGATATTAGTTGTATCCGTACAAAAAACAGAGCCGCTTGTACCTGCGGTTGCACTGCCAAGTGCGTCTTTTCGCCAATTAATCCAATACAAAGGTTCAACATATTGATAATACAAACCCGTCAAATAGGTCGCAAAGCTCTCATTGAGCCATATATCAGACCATGAACCGCAAGTGACACGGTCGCCAAACCATTGATGCGCCAATTCATGTGCCATCAATCCTGCATCAGTGACATTAACCATAAAAGACATGGTTTGATGCTCCATGCCGCCGCCCCAACCGAACATGGCATGACCGTATTTTTCTTTTTTGAAAGGATATTCAATAAAAAGGGAGTCATAAAGACGCATCGCATTGGCACATTTCCAACTCCATTGTTGGGACTCCGTTTTACTTTCAGGATAGACATAATTGAGCAAATTCATCGTATCGCCCCTTGAAAGTGGTGCTTTGTCAATATATTGGTCATAATTTGTCACTGCAAAACACACCAAATAGTTGGCAATCGGATAACGATGTTTCCAATGGTACAATTTATTATTCGCATCTAAGAGGATTTCACGCACCAATAAACCGTTTGAAGCCACGCGATACAGAGGGGGTGTCGTGACGATGACATCAATCGAATCAATTTTATCCGTCAAGTCCATTTTCCCAGGCCACCAATCTCTGCCGCCATAAGGCTCAGACAATGTCCAAGTTTCAGGTGTCGTATTATTACGTAAACGTTGATTGTAAGAACCAAAACCTGTATTCGGCGGAACGCCACCATAATAAACCGTAACAGAATCGAGCCCGCCCGCTTGAACTGTCGCATTTGCATTGATTCTCAATGTTTTATCCGATGCAAATTGTGCGAATGTTGCTTTTGTGCCACGATGAATAACGCTGTCAACTTTGAGCGTTTCGTCGAGGTCGAAACTTATTTCTGACAATGTAGAAACGGCTTTGAAATACGTAGTTACCGAGCCAGAGATGCGTCGTACTGAGGGGTCAACTTTCCATTCAAAACGATGGTATTTGACATCATAGTTTTGTCCTGCACCAGATGCTTCAAAATCGTATAAGACCTCGTGCCGATGGCTTTCTGCCTTGATTATGTCTTCAAGGGTCTTATGAATATCTGTTTGCGTTTGTGCATAAAATATTGAAAAAGAGCATGTTAGGAAGGCTAATACGAGATATTTTTTCATGATTTAAGTTTTAGACTATTTGCAATTCGTTACATTTATGAGACCTCAGTTTGAGCTGATTCGAGTGGTTTTACACTATATCGGTAATGCTAATTTTCTGTTTATTAACTGCCGAAATGACTAAATTCGACAAAAATAAACCCACAACCATAAATCCAGCACTCATTATATAAGGCAAGGCATAATACCAACCATAAAAAACGCCACTCATAGCAGGTCCTAAAATTCGAGAAATCGAACCCACTGACTGACTTAAACCCAACATACGCCCCTGCTCTTCGGGGGGCGTGATATTAGAAATCAAAGCCGTAATGCTCGGTGTTAAACAGCCGTTTCCAAGTGAAATAAAACAAATGTTAACAACAGCCCAGAACCAGAAGTTTTCATGCGGCACAAACGGCACTGTTCCAAGTCCTATCATCATCAAAACAGAACCGATAACTAATAGTTTTTTTTCACCAAACATCTTGTTTAATCGACCTACAAGCCCTGCTTGAACAATGACAGATGCAACACCAATGATACCGAATAAGTAACCAATATGCTTTTCGTCTAAACCATATTGTTCTTTCCAAAGCAATGCGCTCACGGTTTGCATGGCAGCAAAAGCGAGGACATAAATGACCCAAAGCCACATTAATTCACGTAAAACAGGCTTTTTGAAGGCATTAATATAGCTATCCACTGGCACAAACTTTATCGGTGCATCTTTATTGAGTGTTTTATTGGACTCTGGTAATAAGAAATAAACCGATATGAGATTGAGCAAACACAGTGCAGCCGACCCATATCCAACGCCTTCAATACCATAAGCACTTTTGAGCAAGCCCCCGACTGGCGGGCCAAAAATGAAACCGAGACCAAAGGCTGCGCCTATCATACTCATCATTTTTGTCCGATTTTCAGGTTTTGTAATATCGGCGATATAGGCTTGAGCAGCAGAAATATTCGATGAACCAATGCCATTCAGGACTCTTGAAACGATGAGTAACGGCAGAGTAACAGCGTGTGCAAATATGATATAGCCTATCATATTCATAAAAACACTCATTAAGATAATCGGTCTTCTACCAATACGGTCGCTGTAAGCTCCGAGAAAGGGGGTGAAAACGAAATTTAACAACGAGTACACACTGATTATTAAGCCATATTCGGCATCTGTAGCGCCTAATTCTTTGGCATAAGTGGGTAAAATGGGGATGATAAGTCCAAAACCTAACAAGTCTATGAAAACTGTTAAGAAAATAATCGAAAAGGCTTTTTTGTTCTCCATGCCGCAAAATTAGTAAAGTTGGGCTTTATTATCTCAAATCAAACTCTGAAATTGTTTTGATGTTTTTAAGGTCTCGATAATCCAATTGCGTTAGTTTTTTTTCTCCAATAATTAACAATGTTCCTTTCGCAGGAATGACATCGAGCGCGTCCAGTTTTGGTAGGTAATTGAGCTGCTTCATACTGAGGGGGTCTGAAATATCGAAAATACGCAAGCCATCGTCACAAACAAACAAGGTTTTACCATCTAAACCCATGCCCGCAGGGTAAGTCATTGGGTATGTTTTTAGTAACTTCGGATAATTGACATCTCTCACGTCTAAAACGTGCAGTTCATTGGCTTCAACTAAGCCTGAACCACATGTTCGTCCATTGCGCAACGTTACAAATGCAAGGGTATCATTGGCTACCACTGGATCACAACCCCAACTGTGCTGAAACTGCCCTTCGAACTTTGGAATACCACCCGATTTAAAACTGTATAAAAACATACCTGTCCGAGAACCAATAAACAGGCGATTGTTAAAGGCAAAAATCGTTTCAATGTCACCGCCCTCATTCCAACCGATGCGCTGAGCATTAACTAATCGTGGGTCAAAGTCATTTGTAATGCTAAACGTTTTGAGGCTGTCTGTAGTCACAACATACATCATGTCGTTGACAATCGTAAAACGAGCGAGCGAGCCACCTGTTCCAGTCGTTGAACCATCGCCTATTTGGGTGTCTTTTTGGCAACTAAAAAATAAGAAAAGAATAACAATTAATAAGATATTTTTCATGGTTTGTTTTTATTTTAAACAATTTAAA
>JANMJN010001139.1:0-5705 GCA_031371355.1 Saprospiraceae bacterium | reverse complement strand
AAAAGTCCTATCGGTTGCAACCGATAGGACTTTTTTTGTATTCTATACAACATATTGGATTTCAATAGTTTACAGTACTATCCATTATATTCTATGCATTATCAACTACTTAAACGACCTCCGCCTGCCGTTTATCTACTTTTTTAGGCATTTCTATTTCAGTATTTGTAATACGGCACATCAGTTTGTAAAATACGTGCGCCAGACGAATACGGTCAAAGTCTGTGGCAAGGTCGGTACAACCCTCTTGACAATCTGCGTAAAGAGTCGTATTCGTTCTTAAAGTCATCAATTTTTCGATGAAATCCGATTCGTTTTCAGGTTCAAAGCATAAACCCGCTTGGTAATATTCGATGATGTCTTGCGACTCACCTTCAACACCCAGCAAAATCGGTTTGCGCATAGCGGCATTTTCAAAAATTTTGGAAGGAATAACCGTTTTGAATGTGTCCGACTTTTTTAAATTGACAAGGGCAACGTCTGAAATACTGATATAATCCACCATTTCTGCCTTTGTTACAGAGTCCAACATGGTCACATTCGGAAGATTGAGCGCTTCAACTCGCCGCATCAAATCAGCTTTTTCTGCACCGTCACCAATAAAAACAAGTTGTACTGAGGGGTCTTTAATCTGACTCGCGGACTCAACCAGAAAATCTAATTTATGCGCCATGCCATGCGTACCCATATAAGCGACAACGAATTTATCTCTCAAACCGAGTTTCTCAAGCAGCTGCCTGTTTTTGTTTTGTGGTTTATACACGTCGAGCATCACCCCATTTTTGATGACCTCAATTTTTTCGGCTTTAATACCGCGTCTGATTAAATTGTCTTTAAAAGCATCTGTTACGACGACAACACACGTTGCTTTTCGATAAAGCAGCAATTCTAATTTTTCAAGTCCGTCTAAAATACGTTGCGTGCTCATGGCTTCGACTGCGCGTATACTTTCGGGCCAAAGGTCTCTGACTTCAAAAATCCAAGGAATACGTTTGAAAAGACCCAAAGCACCACCTGCTAAAGCGGTAAAAAATTGTGGCGATGTCGCTACGATAATATCTGTTTTTTTAAACAGCCCCGCGCAAAACGCCATAAAAGCGAAACTGATATAATCCAAAACCCGTTTCAAAAAGCCTTGATTCGCGGTCATATACGACCACAAACGCACCACTTTAATGCCTTCCATGTATTCAACTTTATACAATTGATTTTTATAGCCTGGAAAGGCAGTGCCTGTCGGGTAGTTCGGGAAACAAGTTAGGACGGTTACTTCTGCACCTTGTTTAACCCATTCTCGACAATGTTCAAAAGTACGCGTCGCTGGGGCGTTTACTTCTGGGGGAAAATTATCGGTCAAAAAGAGAATTTTCATGCTTAAATAATCTGTGTTGTTAGTGTACCATAAAATGTAACAATGATTCTGGTTGCTTTAAAAAAAGTATTAAACTCTGATGGATAAAGATAGTCCGCAAGTTCTATATTTTTTTTTAACAAATTATCTTTTTCAGTCATAAAAAATTTAATTTCTCCACCATTGAATTTGACGCAGTTGTTGACTATCGTCACACATACCTCTGGAGGAAAATGCCAAAAGGCTTTTGAAAGCGCATTTTCATCCGTTTTATCTTTGATTTCAAGGCAATTTTCGGTCAAAATAAACTGACGTTCATGTCGAATACCTATTTTTTTATAGCCATCGTGTAGGGCATACAATGTAGAGGCTGTATCTTTTAAAATCGTTGCCTTTGCCCGATTGCCCACTCGAAAACTACCCCACACCTCTGATGAATTTTGTCCATTGATTTCAACTGTATTATGACTTGCTGTTGAACGTTCAAGCTGCCGTCTTTCATTTGCTTCATAAGTCGAGATACCCATGTCAACGAGAACAGGTTTATTAAAGTTTCGCAATTCAAAACTTAAACTATCGGCATGCGCATGTCCAGGAATATAATCGGGTCCGACGTTGCCAACTTTGGCGACGAGTTCAAATTTTTCATTTTTCAATTTACGAAACCCTGATGTACTGAGGGGTATCTTTTTATACGAAATATTCAAACGTTGAGCATAATCAAACAGTTCCCTTGAAGTGGGTGCAATACCGTCCGTTGAATCACCAAAATGGGGTGTTGTACCATCGGCATAAGTCATCTGTTCTAACCAACTCAACATTAAAACGGCTTTATCTTGTAACAATTGCCTTAAATTAAATATTTTTCCCTTAGATACTTTTGAAATATTTATGGTGTTGCTATCCATTAAATTAAAACAATCCAAGACCCTAAACAACATAATTTTATGGTACATCGGACACAACTCAAAATGCGCGCCATCCGTTAAAATTTGTTCTTCGAGTTCGCTCGCTAAAATATCATTGGCTATTTTAAAAAACGGCGAATGTTGAAAATATACTGCACCAAACAACATCGAAAAGCCGTTTTCCAACAAATGATTACCCAATAAATGATACTCGATATTATCGGCTAAAATCTGATATTGATGAAAAAGCGAACGGTCATAAACAGGGTTTTGAATGTTGTTTTTTGCAAAATATTTTATCCAGTTAATACCTCGTAGTGATATGGGAAATGGCTCGTTGGCATTTTTTAAGGCAGGTTGTTTTTCAATGAAATGGTCCAAAATGGGGACATAGTCCTCCCCCTCCCTATTTTGATGCAAAAAATCAAAATAATTTAAGTTATACGTCCATAATTTGCCGAAGTCACCGAAGTCCCAATCTATTGCGTTATCGAATTGTTTACTTAAATTCAGGAACGTGAAAGCGTTTTTGCCCTCATAAGAAAACGGCGACGAGAGACTTTTTTCTAAAAAAAGGAAAGCTGACGTTAGGGAAACTTTTGAAGTTTTCCTAACGTTTTTTTCATACGAAAACCCAACCATTTTCCGCCACCGATGCCGCACAAAATAGAAAAGGCGGTAAGCTATTTGCTTCCGCCGGAGGTACTGGAGGGTGTTGTAGTAAAGTTGTAATTTTTTTATCACGGATATTGACAGATAGAGATGATTTTACTGAGGGGATAGATAAGGAAGGCAAATATAAGTATCGGATATTTTTTATACATGGTGACAACTATTTGATTTTTAACTTTTTGAATTATCCATTATCACCTATCCATTATCCATTATATTAAACTTGACTTGTATCCATCGCCCTTCTTTCAAAGACGCAACGGCAGCAATCGTTGCTCTTGAAGTATTGATAACTTGTTCGTAAGGAATCGTCGCTTCACCGCCATTTTTAAGATTGTCAACAAAAAGACGGAATTGCTCGAAATGCCCTTTGTCTTGCGTCTTCTTCATGCCTGACGATTTGAAGCCGAAATACTCTGATTTGCGAAAATTATCTACAACGATGGTGCGGTTTTGACTGTAAATTTCAATACGCTCTTTTGAATAGGCTTTTGAGCCATTTGAAAAATAATTGATAACGCCCGTTGAGCCATTTTTATAGCGCAAAAGAATAGACGCATTGTCCGTATTTTCGGCAGGATTGGGTCCTAAGGCATTCATCACAACCGATTCGACGAGCGAACCTGTTAGATAGGTAATCAAATCAATAAAATGACAAGCTTCGCCAATGATGCGCCCGCCGCCGCTTTGCATATCGTGTACCCACATTTCGGCAGGAATAAAACCTGCATTCATGGTCGCAATGACATTAATGGGCGCATTTGAACCACCGATTTGTTTTTTGGCATCTACGATAAAAGGGGAAAAACGGCGATTGAACCCAACTGTCAAGGTTTTATCCGCTTTTTGATAAGCCGCTTCAACAGCATCTAATTCGTCAAAAGTTAAGGCTAATGGTTTTTCTACAAAAACGTGCTTTCCAGCATTCAAGGCTTCTATGACTTGTGAAGCATGTGCGCCGTGCCTTGTTGTAATCAAAACCGCATCCACTTCCGCATCGTTGAGTATATCTCGATAATTGGTTGTTGAATGTGTTATGCCGTGCTTTTTGGCTAAAATAGTGCCTGAAAGACCCTTGGACGAAGCGATGTACTTTATCGGTGCATTCAGTTTTTTCAAATTCGGCACAATGGTCGAGCCTGTAAAATTACCCGCGCCAATGATGCCCAAGACGCCTTTTTGTCCTGCAAAAGTACGAGTCGTGTCTAAATCAACGGTTGTACTGAGGGGGTCATTTTTTTCGGAAACATCGTATTTGAGAATCGAAGCAATGGATTTTGAACCTTTCATATTGCCGTAAATGGCATTGTAATTCGGCAAATCAATGATTTCCGTTATCAACGGTGCGACATTGATTTGACCATTGGCAACAGCGGTCAAAATGGCTTCAAAGTTTCGTTTTTCTGTCCAACGGACAAAACCGATGGGATAATCGTTGCCCCGTTCTTCGTAACTGTCGTCGTAACGTCCTGGTCCATAAGAACACGAGACTTGAAACGACAATTCTTTGGTATAAAAATCAGACCGTTGAATATCTAAACCGACAACACCCACCAAGACAATACGTCCCCGTTTGCGACTCATTTTGGCGGCTTGTTCTATAACGTCGTTTGTTTTGGCGGAAGCTGTAATCAAAACAGCATCTGCGCCAACACCATTGGTGAGGCTTTCAACCAAAGTTACTGGGTTTGTACCATCGCCCACATTATAGGCTTTTATGCCACACGATTTTGCCAATGCGACTTTTGCAGGGTCAAAATCGAGTCCAATGACATTACAACCGTTGGCAACCAATATTTGTCCTGCCATCAAACCGATGAGTCCTAAGCCTGTGACGACAACGGTTTCGCCAAAAGTCGGATTAATAAGGCGAATACCTTGCAAACCGATGGCACCAATGACCGTGAAAGATGCGTCTTCGTAAGAAACACCGTCTGGAATTTTAGCAACTAAGTTTTTAGGAATACACACCACTTCGGCATGATTGCCGTTCGAGACAACGCGGTCACCCATTTTAAAATCGGCAACGCCCTCTCCAACTCCAACAACTTCTCCTGCATTGCAATAACCCAAAGGCAAGGGTTCGCCGAGTTTTCTAAAAACGGCTTCCATTGTGGGTTGTAAACCATCGGTTTTGATTTTATCAAAAACCTGCTTGACTTTTTCGGGCTGTTGCCGTGCTTTGTCAATGAAATTGGCTTTGCCAAATTCGACCAACATGCGCTCTGTGCCTAAGGAAACGAGGGAACGGTGTGTCCTAATCAAAACGCACCCGCGTCGAATCATCGGTGCGGGTACATCTTCCAGTATGGTTTCTCCTGATTTTAGGTCTTGTATGATTTGTTTCACTGAATGATACTGTTTTTTATAGAACGCAAACAATTATTAATATCGGCGGCATATAAAAGGTTTATACTAACAACCGCGTTTCTAAAATTTCTTGTTACAGGTTAGTATCATCTCACCTTCACGCCATTCTTTTTTCTTTGCCATGTTGTAAATTTTTATGAATGAATTTTGGTGCAAAGATACCTCTTTTAGGCGAAAATTGTTCAGATATCTATACTTTCCCGCTCAAAATAGCTGCAATCCGACCCGCCGCTTGTCCATCCCAAAATGGTGGAACGATGCCTTTTTTTGTTTGACCCCTCAGTATTTCACCGACTTTTTGATCGACGGTTTCTGGGTTTAAATCAGCTAATAATTGATTGGTGCCGAGTTCAACGGTGACGGGGCGTTCTGTGGAATCGCGGAAAGTGAGGCAGGGAATTTGA
>JANMJN010001133.1:0-2748 GCA_031371355.1 Saprospiraceae bacterium | reverse complement strand
GCAAATTCCTATTGTTATCAAAATGTAAATAATGGGTATGTATGGATAAAGAGGCACGCGGTATGGCCGCTCTGTTTCTGGCTCTTTTTTGCGCAAAGCAAAAATGCCCGCTATGGTGACGCAATAAAAGATAAGCGATGCAAAGGTCGCATAATCGAGTAAATCACCATAAGTACCTGATAGACAAAGGAGACTTGCCCAAACACACTGCACCCAAAGCGAAAAACCGGGTACGTCGAAACGATTGAGTTCTGATGCTTTTTTAAAAAACAAACCTGCTTCCGACATGGCATAATAGACCCGTGCACCTGACAGTATCAAGCCTGAATTGCACCCAAATGTTGAGACCATAATCAAGGCTGCCATGATTGCAGCAGCGGCATTGCCAAATATTTGATAGGCGGCAGCAGTGCCTACGCGGTCGTTGTCTGGAAACATGATGCCTCTTCCGAGGGCATCGGTTGCTGCGGGGTCGCCTTGAAGCGGTAATAAATTGAGGTAAGCCAAGTTTGCAGACACATATAATATGGTCACAATGAGCGTACCGAGAAATAAGGACATAGGGATATTGCGGCGTGGATTCCTGATTTCTCCCGCAATAAAGGTGACATTGTTCCAAGCATCGCTCGAAAATAAAGAACCAATAATGGCAGTGCCCATAGCGAGTAGGAGCGCTAAACTGCCCAAACTCTCCGTATGCCAAATGCCATCTGCTCCTTTTGACGTTATGGTAGCGACCCACGGGTTGGCAAAATTTTCAGCAAGGTGGCTTTTTTGAGCAAAAAACAAACCTAATAATATGAGGGCAAACAAAGCAATTAGCTTTGCCATCGTGAAGACAAGCTGAATGATTTTACCATTTTGGACGCCTCGACTGTTGACATACGTTAAAAAAATGATGCTGGCGATGGCAAAGACTTGTGCGGTATTGATACTAAATGAACCGATTTGTAAGACTATATTATCGGCGCTTAGTTCCGGAATAAAAAAACCTGTGTATTTGGCGAAAGCCATGGCGACAGCGGCAATTGTACCTGTTTGAATGACTGAAAACACTGTCCAACCGTACAGAAAAGCCGATAAATTGCCCCAAGCTCTTTGAATATATACAAATTGCCCACCTGCTTTGGGCATCATACCAGCCAATTCGCCATAACTGATAGCGGCAATAATGGTGATAAAACCTGTCAAAACCCATAAAAGAATCAGCCAACCCGAGCCGCCGACTGTGCGCCCCATTTCTGCGGAGACAATAAAAATACCTGAGCCAATCATGCCGCCACTGACGAGCATGGTGCCATCGAGTAAGCCCAATGAACGACGAAATTCTTTCTTTTCTTCTTGTTTTTCTGCCATAATAAAGATGTTTAAATATTGGTTTGTGTTTTGTTAAAAAAGATAAAGCGAAAGATAAATATTTTTATAGAGTCGTTGATACTGAGGGGGGTAAAATTTCGAGAATTCACAATTCAAAAATTCCAAGAGTAGCCCTTAAATTATAGAACTTCGAGATTACATTATTTAAAAATTCCAAACGTGATGATTTAGAAAAGGTATATTAAAATCTTAAAATCCCTATTATCTTTGTCGAAAAATCAGAAATTTCATTACTTTTCATCACTACTAAAATTTAATTTAAATAAAATGAGTATTCAAGAATATCAAGAAGGAGTGAAAGACCGTGTTGCCTCATGGCATTTAAAACGCAAATTGATGTGGATTTTAGGTATTGCGCTACTTTGCTTAGTCGCTTATGTCGTATTTTATGTCTATTATCCATATAGCGAAGGTACTCGAACAGGGTATATGCGCAAGTTGAGTCATAAAGGTATGGTGTTCAAAACATGGGAAGGCGAGCTACAAATGCCCGGCATCACCTCTGCTGCTGATGGCAATCAAATGGTGACGGGTGGCAATATTTGGCTATTCTCTGTCAAGCGCGGTGAAGACCAAGTTGTTAAAGATTTACAAGACGCTGAAGCTTCTAATGCACGTGTGACCCTGCATTATACCCAGTATCTTAAACAATTTGAATGGCGTGGAGAGACGGTTTATTTTGTAGATAAAGTGACGAAACAGCAATAATATTTGATATTTTAGGGCATTAAGTAAAAAGACGATAAGATTTCCTCAAGGAATCTCATCGTCTTTTTACTTAATGTCTCAAAATATCAAAATCTATTCAAACGCTGTTGCAACAAGTTTATCCTGTTCTTTTGTATGCACCTTCGAGTAACCGGTAGCAGGTGAGGCAGAAGCGGGACGACCGACATATTTTAAGCCTAAATCACTGTGGAAGACAGCAATATGAGACCATGCGCCATTGTTAATAGGCTCTTCTTGAACCCAAAGACGTGTTGCATTTTTATGTTTTTCCAAAATCGCTTTGACTTGCTTTTCTGGGAAAGGATATAATTGCTCAATGCGCACTATGGCGACATCTTCACGATTATCAGCTTGTTTTTTTGCCAATAAATCGTAATAAACTTTACCTGAACAAAAAAGTACTTTTTTAGCATCTGATACTGAGGGGTCGTCAATGACCTCTTGGAAACGACTGCCTGTTTCAAAATCGGCTATTGAGGACACACATTCAGGGTGACGCAATAAGGATTTTGGTGAAATATGAATCAATGGCTTACGGAACGGGCGTGCTAACTGACGGCGCATAAGATGGAAAAAATTGGCAGGGGTCGTACAGTTCGCCACCGTGATATTGTTTTCAGCGCACAACTGTAAGAATCTTTC
>JANMJN010000985.1:0-1737 GCA_031371355.1 Saprospiraceae bacterium | reverse complement strand
ACCGTTGTCTATTTTGAATTTGATTTTGACTGGTATTTTTACGGCTTTTTCAGAGGGTTGGTTCAAGGGTTTGTTCTAAAATACTGAGGGGTTGTTTATTAAAGTGAATTTTACCTCTTTACTGAGGGGGCATAAATAAGGGAAAAATGAAATTAACAAATCGCTCAAAACTTGTTTCCAATAAGGAAATGACGTTAGCTGAAAGGATATATTTACCAGCGATTGCGAAGGGTATGGCAATCACTTTGAAACATGCTTTTCAGAAGCCCGCAACGATTAGATATCATGAACAAAAGCGTGAATTTGCACCCGTTTACAGAGGTTGGCACGTGTTAAAACGTGACGAAGCAGGGGCAGAACGCTGTACGGCTTGTGGTTTGTGCGCTGTGGCTTGCCCTGCGGAAGCGATTACGATGGTGGCCGCAGAGCGCAAAAAAGGCGAGGAACATTTGTATCGTGAAGAAAAATATGCTTCAATTTACGAAATCAATATGTTGAGATGTATTTTTTGCGGTTTATGCGAAGAGGCGTGTCCAAAACAAGCGATATTTTTGACTGACCGACTTGTTGATACGGATTTCAATCGCAACAATATGATATATGGTAAAGACAAACTTGTTGAGACGATGGACAATCAAGTTGATGTATCAAAACGACAAACAAAAGCCGTTGCAGACTTTAAAACAAACAAATTTCACATCCACAATCAAACATGGGAAGACCATTTGAAAGAGGAAGATGATAACCATTAACGAATAACCAATTTTTATGATAACGCAGTATCTATTTTATTTCCTATCAGCCCTTGCGATTGCGAGTGCTGTATTTGTGGTCTTCACACGCAACCCTGTTTACAGTGCGTTGGCACTCATCGTCACCTTTTTTTCCATAGCGGGTCATTACTTTTTGCTTGACTCGTCGTTTTTGGCGGCGGTTCATATCATTGTTTATTCCGGTGCGATAATGGTTTTGTTCCTCTATGTGATTATGATGATGAACTTAAATGTAGATGGCGAGCCTGTGAAATCCAATTTGAGTAAAGCGGCGGCTGTCATTTCAGGCGGATTATTGATGTTGGTATTGATTGTTGCTTTACGCGATGCAGAAAAAATGCAAATCAATGGCAATATCAGTGCTGATTTGGGTTCGGTTGAATATTTAGGACGTGTACTTTATGGACAATACATTTTACCGTTTGAGGTGTCATCCGTTTTGTTTTTGGCAGGTATGGTCGGTGCCGTTATGTTGGGTAAACGTGAAATTCAGTAAAGTTATTCGGTATTCGAGTATTCGTAATTCGTTTACGAATACTCGAATATCGAATCCACGATTAACGAAATAAATAAAAGATTATGAATCAAGATATTATAGCGGGTGTTCCTTTGGTTTGGTACTTATGGTTGAGTGCTATTTTGTTTGCCATTGGTGTTACAGGCGTTTTGTACAGACGCAATGCCATTGTCATTTTTATGTGTGTTGAGTTGATGCTCAATGCTGTGAATTTGCTGTTGGTAGCATTCAGTCGTTTTCACAACGACCCGGGCGGACAAGTGTTTGTCTTTTTCATTATGGCAGTTGCGGCGGCGGAAGTTGCGGTTGGTTTAGCCATTTTGATGATGGTTTTTAGAAATACCAAATCAACGGATATTGACTTTTTGAATCGGTTGAAGTTTTAATATTGACCACAGATTTGACTGATGCGACTGATTTACGCTGATTTTTTTCCTTACAGGATGA
>JANMJN010001115.1:0-2021 GCA_031371355.1 Saprospiraceae bacterium | reverse complement strand
ATGGTTTGAATGCACAATTGAGCTTGGCTAAAATGTTTAGTGACAATATGGTTTTGCAACGTGAAAAACCCATTCACATCTTCGGAAAAGCTCTTCCTACTGAGGGGGTCACAGCCTCATTTTCTACAAAAACTATTTCCGTTAAAGTCAAAGCGGATTCCACTTGGGAGGTCTATTTTGACCCTCAAAAAGCGAATAGAAATGGTCAACAACTCACCATTCAAAGCGGTTCAGAAACCATCATTTTAGACAATGTCCTCATTGGCGATGTATGGTTGTGTGCTGGACAATCAAATATGGAATTTCCTTTAGCAAATGAAAAACACCTTAAAGAGGCATTGAAAACGGCTTTTAATCCCAATTTAAGGCTGTTTAATTATAAAAAAATCTTGCTCCCCATTAATAAGCCATTCAAAATAGAAGACATAAAACATCTGGAACCTAACAATTTTTATGAAGGCAGTTGGTCAATTTCTGATTCAAAGAGTGCCAAAGATTTTTCTGCTGTTGCTTTTTACTTTGGTCAAATAGTAGAACAAAATACAGATATTCCGATTGGGTTGATTCATTTAGCTGTCGGCGGCTCACCTTTGGAAGCATGGTTGCGCGAAGAAGCAACACGCTCTGATACGGCTTTGCGCAAGCTATTTGAAGGCGATTGGATGAACAATCCACACCTCGAACCGTGGTGCATACTGAAGGGGCATCAAAATTTGGATAGCCTTTTAAAAAACGACCCTTTGACTGTTCCAAAAGACGAATTGGGTTACAACCACCTTTATAAACCGAGTTTTTTAAGTAAAGCGATGCAGCCGTTTACGGCATTTCCAATAAAAGGGTTTTTATGGTATCAAGGCGAAAGCAACTCTTTGAGCCTTTGGCGCGCGCAACAACATGAGCAACTTTTTCCTTTACTCATAGCCGATTGGCGCAAACAATGGGGCGAAAATTTGCCGTTTTACTTTTGCCAATTATCTTCCATTTCAACAGAAAAGGGCTATAAATCTGAAAATTGGGGCTATTTTAGAGACAGCCAACGACGCATAGCCGGCACTTTGGGCAATATCGGCATGGCAGTCACAAGCGATGTCGGACACCCAACAGACGTGCATCCAACGGATAAAAAAACAGTTGGTGACCGGTTAGCAAGGGTAGCTTTAGCAAAAACGTATAAACAGAAAATCGTTTTTGAAGGACCCAAACCGACAAAAGCAGTTTATAAAAAGGGTAAGATTATAGTCTATTTTAAAGATAAATTGACCGTTTCTGACGGTCAAATATTGAATGATAGTGAAATCCCGACTCACTCGGGACTGAGGGGGGTATCTGTTGAAACCTTTGATGGTATTATTCAAGACGTTTCACCCATTTTAAAAAAACGAAAGATTGTCATCAAAACACCTTTAAAAGTTAAGTGTGTGTTTTATGGTTGGAAGCCATTTAACGATGGCAACTTGGTGAATGTTGCGGGGTTACCGTGTTCGACGTTTGCATTGATGATAAAAAACAACTTATAGGCTTTTTTAAATTCATTGCATCTTTAAAATTACGCAATTATATACTGTTTGCGCTTATTCGTTTTGGCTTAAAAATGTAATTTACAATTCATAACACCCAATAAACTCTCGATAAATTGGCGAATCCCTCAGTATTTCTTTATTCCCAATAACCACCAAATGTTTTCGCGCACGTGTCAACGCCACATTCAATTTCCTGTCCACACCTTCTTCTGACAGCGAGACGAGTGATGCCAATTGTGATACTTGATTGGTGCACAATGAAATCAAAATCACCTCTCGTGCGCCGCCTTGATAACGCTCAACTGTATCAATCGTAATTTTATCCGTATCAAAATCCAAATCTCTAAGTGTCGCCTGTATTTGGGCTATTTGTGCCCGATAAGGCGTAATGACGCCTATACAACTGGGATTTAAGACTTGATTTTTTGATTGATATATTTTTTCAAAAACCTTGACCAACTGACCTATCATTCGCGCCTCATGCACATTCGTTTTGTTAAA
>JANMJN010001065.1:0-2794 GCA_031371355.1 Saprospiraceae bacterium | reverse complement strand
ACAAATTGATTGCCTTCAATACCACCCATAAAATCCATGCGGGCTTTCTTGCGCGCCGTTGCGTCGTTGGTAAATCTGGCAGTTGTCAACTCTGTCCACTCCCCCTCAGTATTACAAGCCCATTGATTGCTATAAAAACCCTTGCGATTGACAGCACCGCGTTCTGGTTCAAAATTTTCTAAAAAAGAATGTGCATGCGTGTACCAAGTTTTGGACTGCGGTCGCTTAAAAGAAGCAATCAAGAGCCAATTATCGGTCAAAGTGTCGTAGAAATAAGACGTATAAGTGGTCGAATTATCGCTGTTGGGTTTGATGTGCGTCAGAAATTTGTAGGTGACATCTGCCCTCCAATTGAAAATGAGATAACTCTGCCCGCCAGAACCTTCATTGCCAAATTCACCATTATGAACTTCTTTACCTTTGTTTAACAAAACAATTTTCATAGAATCGGGAATCTTTTTCGGGTCATCGGTCGTAAAAGGACTCCATACAGAAAACAAAATGCGTCGTTCGTTAGAACTGTTAACTTGAATGACAAAATAACCTTTATTGAAACCATTGGACATATAATATGAACCGATTTCGTCTTTTCCATTCGGAATCCTCAGTTCATTATAAAACCATTCTATTTCTTGCTTGGGCGGTAATGTATAATTCAGATGTACTGAGTGACCCCTTCTCCCCCAATAAAACTCGTCTTTGACGAATTGAAACTTATTGGGTGCTGCGTTTATTTCCAAGGATTGAATGTCTGCAAACGTCTCACCTTTTTTCATCAGACCTTTAATACTAATTCCAAGATAGCCTGTATCAACAATCGTATATGTTCCCATGTTGTATTTTGTCCAATTTGAGGCAATAACAGACACCTTTTTATGTCCGTTCCCTATTTGAATGTCCAGTATATTTCTTTTTTTTGCTCTTGCATTCAGAGCGAAAGCATAAGTCCCTTTCTACAAAATCGGACAAAAATGGTTGGGGATACTCTACTATTAAAGAGGTCTTCTCCTCCAAAGGAGTTCTTTGAACAAAGGAGTCCTTCGGACAGACCCTCGAAGCAAAATCTGATAGGAAGCCACAATTTTCACTTTGAATTGTGGCTTTTCTGTATTTTTGCATCAAAATACAATGATATGACAAAGAAATTAGTGCGTTTCGATTGGGCGATGAAAAAAATGCTTCGGCATAAAGCTAACTTCGATATCTTAGAAGGCTTCCTTTCTGAGTTACTTAATGACGATGTGACAATAAAACAAGTCCTTGAAAGTGAAAGCAACAAGGAAATGGAGGATGACAAATTTGACCGAGTAGATATTCTCGTGGAAAATGAAAAGGGCGAACTCGTTATCATCGAAGTCCAAAATACGCAAGAGTACGACTACTTCCAATAGCGTCCACGAGATTTACCCAGAGTATTGGATAATCAAAACCGGAAAATTCAGAAACAGGATAAATGACAGGTTGGATGAGTGGATTTATTTTTTAAAAAATGCCGAAATCAAGTCCACCTTTTCAGCAAAAGGCTTGAAAGAGGCGAACGAAAAGTTGGATACCATGAAACTCCCTGAGAAGGAGCGGGTTGCATACGATAAGTATTTACGGCACTTGATGAGCATTGCAAGCCGAAACCACACGATTGAAATAGAAGCGAAAGAAATAATAAAAAAGGCAAAAGAAGAAAGCGACATTCACTACATTATTGAAATGTGTAAAGAAGGGCTATCAGTTTCTCAAATTGCTAAGATTTCGCAAAAATCAGAAAGCGAGGTAAAGCAAATCATTGACAGACAGGCAAATAAATAAAAAGCACCCAACTCATCGCTTTTCTTTAATATTGCGCTCGTTTTGAATTAAATTTAACACATAGACTCATAGGACACATAGCTTTTTTAGTTCCTTACAGGATGACAAAAAAGCTATGTGTTCTATGTGACTATGTGTTAAGAAAAAAATCACCAATTAGACAGCATGAAAAAAGTATTAACACTAATTCTTTGTATTGTAGCGACTGCAACCCTTTTTTCCCAAAAAAGTAATGCCCTTGTACGTGGCAATGTTTACGACAGCAATGGCGGTCAACCCGTGCCTTTTGCGAATGTGATACTGAGGGGTACGACACAAGGCGCAACTACAGATGTCAACGGTTTTTATCAGATTTCCAGCATCAAAGCAGGTGACTATACCTTGTTTGTTTCGTTTATTGGTTACGACAGCATCGAAACTAAAATATCTGTGAAAGAGGGTGATATTCTTTACAAAAGTTTCAATTTGACAGAATCCAGCACATCACTCGATGTGATTGAGATTTCGGGCAGAAAGGAAGCTGCAAAAACGACAACCCAAGTATCGAAGATAACCATTACGCAAAAAGAAATAAAATCACTGCCTTCAACAGGCGGAGAACCCGATATTGCGCAATACTTAACGGTTGTGCCGGGCGTATTGACAACAGGCGACCAAGGCGGACAGATTTATATACGCGGTGGTGCACCCGTTCAAAACAAAATTTTGTTGGATGGTATGACCATTTACAATCCTTTTCACTCCATCGGTTTTTTCTCTGTTTTTGAAACAGAAGCCATTCGTTCTGTTGATGTACTGACGGGGGGCTTTAATGCAGAATATGGCGGCAGAATTTCAGCCATTGTAGATATCAAAACCCGAGAAGGCAACAAAACCCGTTTTTCTGGCTTGGTCAGTGGCAGTCCTTTTCAAGCCAAAGCATTGATTGAGGGTCCTTTGGTGAAACTCAAAAAGGAAAGTAGTCCAAGTATTTCTTTTCTGGTTACTGGCA
>JANMJN010001062.1:0-2503 GCA_031371355.1 Saprospiraceae bacterium | reverse complement strand
GAAGTCGCTGCCGAAGCAGTTAGCGATGTACACATTCCAGAAGCCCTCATTTATGAAATGGTGGACGGAAAACCGATTTATTACAGCGGTTGGCAAGCCGTATTAAAAAACGAGAAAACTATTGAACAAGTCATGGCAAGTAGCTTAATTCAGTCTTATCTCGTGAGCGAGATAAATGCGGCAACACACGTTGCACTCCGCAAAAAGTATATTCTCGGTACGAATGAAGCAGGTTTAAAATTCAAAAAAGGCGATTGGCGGGCGGCGGAAATTTGTCTGTGGACGAAAGCCTCTTTGAAAAATACGCCTTTAAACGACCATTATTCTGAAATAATTCCCGAAATTGTCATTGAAGTAGATACAAAAGCCGATTTGATGACCAATCCAACTTATTATTTTGATAAAACGAAACACCTTCATAAAAATGGTGTGCGCCGTGTACTTTGGATTTTCACTTCAACGGAACAAGTGATGATTGCAGAAAAAGGACAGAATTGGTCAATTCAAGATTGGTCTGAATCATTTGAAGTTACAGATGGTTTTATGTTGAATATTAAAGTGTTGGTTGATGAATATGATGAAGGTTAAAAGTTAAATCTTAACTATTCTAAACCAAAATATTGTTCATTCAACTCTTCCATTTGCTCAATAACCCAATAATCCATATTGCCTCTATCTCTCGATATTTCAAGACATTCATCTTTAAAATACTTCTCTAATTTCTCTTTGATGATGATTTTCAAGGCTTTTTCATAGGCATTTACAGCGGCATTGTAATCCCCATCGGGCAAACCACCAAATTGATTGGCTTGGTCAAGTGTTACATCAACACGATAGAGTAACAATTCGACAACCTCCTTTTTAGAGATTGATACCTTTTCAAATTCCGTAATGATTTTACGCACTTCTGCATTACTGGTATTGCGTGGATTGCCGCCACGTGTCCAAAACTGGTTATAGACTTTCTTTTTATAATCGGCGAGAACCGATTTTCGTTCCTCTGGTTTCATCAATTCCTGTGCGTAATAATCATGTACTTGTGGTAGTTTACTGAACAGTATGATGAGTTCTGCACGCATGTCATCAGCAGACATTTGCGCCACGAATTTTTTAAAATCCGTTATTTTTAGTTTTGCCATGTTGTTTTAGATTTTTTTATGAAAATACTGAGGGGGTCTATTCATCATCATCATCACCATCAAATGCGAAGCCCTCTTCATTCATACCGTCCAAAAAATCACGTAAATCAGCAGAAAAACCTGCTAATTCAAGTATCTTTCCGCGATAATATTCCGCAGTATCAAAGTTCAATATCTTTGCGTGTAGATTACGTAGATTGCGATACAGGATGAGCAAAAACTCGCCTTTTGTATCCAAATCAATGGCTTTTTCAAAACATTCGATAGCGGTTTTGATATCGCCTTCCTCATTAAATTCCAAAGCACCAATATTGAGATGCACAGCGGCGAATTCAGGATCAATCTTCAACGCTTGAGTATAATGATGCAAAGCGCGGTACTTATCTTTTTTGTCTTGGTAGCAACGCCCCATGAAATAGTGGGTAAACGCATCATCGGGTTCAATCTTCAACGACACTTTGAAATTGAACATCGCTTCATCAATTTGCCCATCAAGAGCTAAGGCTCTACCTGTCATTTGCCAATCGTCTGCTGAAAACCTTGATTCCCATATAGCCGCTTTTTGATGATGTTTTGCAGCGTTCTTGAAGTCTTTTTTCTTTTCATACAATTCTGCGATTTCATGATAATTGTCCGTATCCATATCTTCATTTTCCAGTTTTGAGTAATACTCATAGTATTTTAAAGCATTTTCATTGTCATTTAACGCCATATAAGCTTTAGCCAAGTCAAGGTAATAACGTGTTCTATAATCAATGTGTTCTTCCGCTTGTTCTAATCTGAGTGCGAGTGCTTTTTCATCTTGTTTGAGTTCCTCATATTTCCAGATGCGTGTGGATTGAAGAGACCGACGACAATCGGGCGTTTTTATAAGTGGCAAATATGCCTCACATTGGTCAATGATCAATTGATCGGGTGCAGAATGACTGATTACGGATACTGAAAGTGCATAGATATAATCCATATCTGCTTCTTTTTCGGGCTGAAGAGCCAGTAATTTGCGACTTAGTGCCATATCATCGCAAGGTCTGTTGGATTGAATAAATTTGACAAGGTAGTCAGGTACGTAATTCATCGAAATGAGATTTATAATTTGAATGACTTTTTTAAGAAAAATTTCAATTGCTTTATTTTCATGATGATAAGAGGAGTATATAATAGCGCAATAAGTTTATTAAAGTTACACTTTAATAGATAAAAAGAGCACCCCTCAGTAAAAAAATGAGTGTGTAACTCGTTTGCTGACACGAATTTCACGAATTAACACGAATTATTTTTAGGTTATCCTATTATTTTTTGTGTTATACGAAGCAAATTAAAAGAAAAATTCGTGTTAATACGTGAAATTCGTGTTTGACCTAAGT
>JANMJN010001009.1:0-3228 GCA_031371355.1 Saprospiraceae bacterium | reverse complement strand
ATTTCAAATTATTATTTGATGCAGGCGCCTTTAAGCTGCTTTTTGAAGAAGTCGTTTCAAAAGACTCTTTGAAATTTGTGGATACTAAAACGTATCCTGATCGCCTGACCGAAGCCGTAAGAAAAACAGGACTGAGTGATGCCATAGCGGTCTCAATCGGCAAAATAAATGGTAGAGATATTGTTATAGCTTGTATGGACTTCAGTTTTATTGGTGGCTCTATGGGTTCAGTTGTCGGAGAGCGCATAAAACGCGGTATTGATTTGAGCCGTCAAAAGAAAGTACCATTTATGATTATTTCCAAATCGGGCGGTGCAAGAATGATGGAATCGGCTTATTCCTTGATGCAAATGGCAAAAACAAGTGCCAAATTGAGTCAATTGGCTAAAGAAGGCATTCCGTTTTTTTCTCTTATGACCGACCCGACTACAGGCGGTGTCACTGCCTCTTATGCGATGCTCGGTGACATCAATATGGCAGAACCAGAGGCACTTATTGGCTTCGCAGGTCCTCGTGTCATTCGCGAAACCATCAAACGCGATTTGCCTGAAGGTTTTCAATCTTCTGAATTTTTATTGGATAAAGGGTTTGTTGATTTTATTATCAATCGTAAAGATCTAAGAGAGACTCTTTCAGACTTGTTACAGATGTTTGAACGTAAATGATTGATAATCAATAAAAAGAGAAAACAATGAAAACAAGTGAAATCATTAAAATAATAGAAAAAGATGGCTGGTATATCTGTCGTCAAAAAGGAAGCCATAGGCAATATAAACATAAAATAAAAAAAGGATTAGTCACTATTGCAGTTCATCGGCTTTCTGACGACCTTGCAGTCGGAACAGAAAAAAGTATTTTGAAACAGGCTCAAATAAATTTAAACGAATGAAAAAATACGTCGTTATCTTTGAAAAAACGGGAACTGGTTTTAGTGCTTTTGTACCCGATTTACCTGGCTGTGTAGCAACAGGAAGAACAAAGCAACAAGCTGAAAAAAATATTTTTGAAGCCGTTCAATTTCATCTCGAAGGCATGAAGGAGGAAGGTTTAGAAATCCCAATTTCAAAAACAGAAGCTGAAACACTTGTTTTTTCGATTTAACAAAGCTTAAAATCAATTAAAAACCACAAATTTTCAAAAATTAGCGGCTTTTTTTACTCAGAAATAATAATAAATCCCTTTTCCAAAGGGTTTAAGTTTTCTTTTAATACATCAAAAAATGCTTCGCCATGTTTGAGATAGATAGGTAAAAAATTATCTATCCGCTCTTGCAAGCCACTGTTAGGAAACAACTTTTGTTGCACAGCTTTGAGTTGATTCAAAGAGGTTTCATGTTTTTGTTTTTCTGCTTTCAAAACCCTTGCTTCGAGGGCATCTATACTTTGCAATTGTTTCGTCTTTTCGGCTAAAACAGCTTTTTCTAAACCGGGATCTACGGCAAGAACTTTTGACAAAACCTTATCCAAAACATCGCTCAACGCTGCTTTTTCGGCTGCCATACTGAGGGGGGTACTTGATTGTTTCGCAACATATTTTTTTACCATCACATCTGTATCATCCAACAAATCAATAAGTTGCACGCCAATTTTATCCATTCTGTCTTGGATGTTTTTTTCTAAAAACAAAACTGAGTTGCGGCGTATCAACATTGGGAAATGAATGCCAAAGTGAGCAAATTGCGCTTTCCTTTCGAGCCAATAAGCCAACTCCCCGCCGCCACCAATGTATGCCAAATTCGGCAAAACAAACTCTTGATACAACGGACGGAGAATAACATTTGGGCTGAAATACTGAGGGGTGTCATGAAGTTCTTTTAATATATCAGCTTGTGTTTGCCATTTAAAGTCTGTGTTTAATGCATGATAAACACCGTTTTCTTCGACAATTCTTTCTCTTAAATTTTCTCTTAGATAAAACAAATTGATTTCACGAGCATACGCTTGTGGTTTGAAACCAAGGTCCTCTAATTCTTTTTGGGTTGTTTCAACCAATGATTTTGAAGGCTGCTCGACAATTTCTTTTTCCATAATCGGAATGAAAGAACGTTTCAAGTCGCTGTCATTCATATTCAAAACCACTAACCCGTAATGACCGAACAATGCATGGATGAGCGCTTGCGTAGCGTCTTGATATACAGCGTGTTTTGTGTAGGTTTTTTCAATAATATTAAAAACATGCTGTGCATTTTCAGAATCCCCTAAAATAGGTTTCAATTCTTCTAAAACAGCCTGCAATGAATTTGTCTGCATCATACCGACTGCGCCTCGCTCAGTATCAGAACGTTGCCAAGTGATTGTTTTATTAAAAATAGAAATACTATTAACCTCTTCAAAATCATGGTCTTCACCACCGATGACAAAAATTGGCACAAAATTGTTTTTCGGAAAATGTTTGGATAATTCCTCTGCCAATTTTATGGTTGAGAAAATTTTATAAATAAAATACAAAGGTCCAGTCAGTAAAGAGGGCTGATGAGCCGTTGTAACCGTAAACGTTTGTGAATTGAGTAAACTTTCTATTTTTTTAATATCTCCCCCCTCAGTATCAAAAGCTGAATATTGCTTTTTAAGCACAGAAACAAGCAAGGCTCTGTTCATCTCACCTTCTGATTTATCTGCAATAATCTTTTCAAAAGATTGAATATCAACAGGATAGGCATAATATTTTTCAAAAAGATGGGTATGTTCCGAATAAGCGATGTCAAATTTTGAGAGCATCGGAAAGGCAGAAAAAGGCAGTCGGGTGATGTCCATAAATGCAAATAGAATTAAGGCAAAGTTTAATTTAAAAACCAAACCCATATAGTTTTAAAAAAATATAAAAATAAATGAATTTTTTTTTACAAAATTTGAAACAAAAATAAGAAGTGGTCGTAAACCTTTTTATAGAACACAAAAGAGAGCGTCTTGTTCCAAATTCGGTTTGTTGATATAGTGTTTTAAAAAATAATTTGAAAAAATTTTACTTGAAATATAAAAATTATGCCGTTTTATCATATTTGGCATAATAGTTGGTAAAATTAAGATGTGTGTAAGTTTTGGTTAAAGAATTTTAAAATTCGTTTCGTTACCCGTGAGCGTCCCTCGCGGGTTTTTTTATTTCGGGATTCGGATATTCGGGATTCGATTAGCGAATCACGAATACACGAGTTCCTAATTCCTTCTTGCTGCCAATAAATATAAAACAGCCATCCGTACAGCAACCCCATTTTCAACTTGATCCAAAATG
>JANMJN010000861.1:0-3013 GCA_031371355.1 Saprospiraceae bacterium | reverse complement strand
GCCATTCGTGCCAACTGCCCGATTTGCCGTGCCTTTAAAGAAAATCTCTGGGCGTTCAGCATCATATACTTTATCATAAAAAGTATCACCTCCCGACGCTTGAGATTCCTCCATTCGTGCCACTTTACTGCGCAAATACGTTACGCCTGCTGCCCAAATCTCTTGGCTTTGAATAGGTGCTAGTATTTTTTGTCCTGCAAACCAAATGGCATCCATTGGTTGGTTTTCAGTCGTCAATAATTTCAACCTATCATGAAGATCGTCGTGATTGATAAAATCATCCCAGTTTGCTTGATAAAAAAAATAGAACGAATCCTTTTTTACCGATTCGACAACGATTCCACCTTCTATTTTATAGACTTTCATCTGCTTTATGTTTTGTTTAAAAAAAAATCAAAATGTAAAGGAATAAAAAAGTGATTGGATACCTCACCGCATCTAAAAAAACTTTAAAAAAAAATACCCCCTCAGTAGTGCGTTTTATAAGTATTTGGAAAAGCCCGTTAGGGCTTTTCCCAAAACTTATAAAACACACTACTCCGTAACATTAGCATCTTTTGGATATTTAGATGCTTACGGAGAAACGATATGCAAACTAAGAAAATCAAAACATTGATTTTTAATCAATTAGAACATTTTTATGCTTACTCAAAAATTATTTCAAACAAGTAAGTCACAATCCTCACATACGCAAAAGAGTAGATAAGTATAAACCTACCTACTCTTTTACTTAAATACTTTCTTACTTATCTACTTCTTTAATTAAAGCATTAATTTCTGCGACACATTTTCGATAATCTTCTTCTAAGAATGCAAATTTTTCGACATGCTGCCGCTTAATTGTCTGAATCACCATACCTCTCAGTATCGGGTCACGACGATAATCTTCGACGCTCAGTTTGGTAGGAATAACCCCTTTTAGCCCAAAATAGCTTTTATTCTCCTCTTTGACAATTTCAATCGCCGCTATCGTGGTATCCGGATTTTCGACTGTAATTTCTCTAATAATCTCATTAACTCTTGCACTATAATCCGCAGAAAGTTCTTCTAATTGCTTTTTGAGCTCCAATTTTTTACGGTCCAATTCCTTGCGTTCACGTTGTCGTCTTTCCACTTCAAAAGCTTTGCTTGAATAGCGGTTTTTGACAGCGTTTATGAAAAAACCTGCTGCATTTTCCTTGATTTTACCGCCTTTTTCTTCCCATAACGTGTAACCTAAACCATTACGAACAGACTCTTCGGGTTGCGTTTCGATAAGCAATTGCAGTACTTCACCACTTATCCCCCACCCGCGTACCATTGGAAAAATCTCATCAAATAATGCAGGATTGGTACGCACTTCCTCGTAATCAACGGTTTCGGCAATAGGAAAAATATTTTTTTGCGAAGCATGAAGCATGGAACGATTCAGCACAGGTTTTTTAAGCTCTGTCGGCATATCAAAGTCAATTTCTGTCTGTATTTTAGGCTTTTTCGCTTTGATTAGCCGCGCAGGCGTATTCGATTCAATATGAAAAACAAGGGTAACAACCGCTTTTCCGTCTTTGATTTCTTCATAAACAAAGCGAATATCGGTAAATTCCTCGAGATCTTTCTGCGCTTTGTCCACCACCCTTTGCTTGAAATTGGCGTAGAGTTTATACTCCTTCACAATACCCAAAATTTCTTTCAACTCGCTAACATCAAACGTCCGTGTACGCAATTTTTCATATTGCTTCAACAACTCATAAATCCGAATAGAATATGTACTCGGCAATTTTAAGATATTCCGGACATCATAAACCAAAAAACGTTCTTTCAACTCCAATAAATAAGGCTTCATTTCGGGGTGAAACGAGACTTGAATGAACTTCCCATCATCGTCATACAACGATGTTCGCAAGCCTGCAACGACGGGCGTTTGGAATTTTTGTGCCGATTTGACCTCCGTTTTATTGATAATCGTCACGATTTTGCGCAACAGCTTTTCAGCCCCTTCACGCAAAAAGCGATAGGAATTTTTATCATTTTCAAGGGAATAATCCTTGATAAATTCCTTTAGATAGATTTTGTAATCCTTAAAATCACCGTCATCTATCTCAATCATCGTTATCATTTTGCTGAAAACCCGCATCTCCCAAATATCAAATTTGTAGCGCGCTTCAACCAAATCGTTCGACTTTTTGATGAGTTTTACGCGGTCATTGCGTTTTCTTTTTCTTATGACTGTTTTTGCCATACCCCTAAATTTGTTATAGTTTTAAATTCTAACCCTAAATTTGTTATGGTTGCAAACCCCTAAATTCGTTATAGTTGCGAATGTAGTAATTATTGCTAAAATAACAAATTTAGGGGTACTAAATTTGTTATACTTGACCCCTAAATTTGTTATAGGTCAACCCTAAATTTGTAATAGATGACCCCTAAATACGTTATACTTGACCCCTAAATACGTTATAGTAAGAGCATAACAGCATTGATTATCAATCATTTAGGTAATTATTGTGATTTCCGAAACAATAGTTAAAAGATCTTATTAAAAATAACTACAAACAAAAGAAGAATTTGTTGTTGTTATTTTTTTTTATAAAAAGTATTTACTCTTTTACTTAAATACTTAAAAGAGTAAATACTTTGTGTGTTCTTTTGCGCCGCGCAGCTTTTCATGCAATTTCCGCTGTGATTTTGTTATATACGGTGAGGTAGACAGAATGTTCTATAAAGGGGCTGAGAATCAAGGAATTATATTATTTAGCTCTCTTGCAGGTCTTTGTCTATGAGGGCAACGACGTATTGCATAATGGTTTGCTCTGTATCCACGATTTTCTTTTTCAATTTTCGGTGCATGTCTTTTGGTATATCGATAGACATCCTTGTTTTGGGTTCTTCAACTGCTTTCTCTGTAACTAAAACAGGCTCTGCCATAAGTGTAGGTGTTTTGCTGTTCGTCAATTGCTGAAAAGCCTGCTCTACTTGTTCGGGCGATAACTCTGCAGGTACTTTAGCTTTTTCACTTTGCAATTTGCCCGTTAAT
>JANMJN010000961.1:0-1798 GCA_031371355.1 Saprospiraceae bacterium | reverse complement strand
CAAGGGCTCGCGGTCGAGCGGTACGGACTATTATATTGATGGTATCCGCGTGCGTGGTTCGAGTACTGTGCCAGTCAATGAAATTGAGCAACTACAAGTTGTTACGGGCGGTATGGAAGCCAAATATGGTGACGTTGTAGGCGGCATCATCTCCATTACGACCAAAGGACCTGCCCGCAAACTAACGGGTGGTGTGGAGTTAGAGACCTCTCAGTATCTCGATGCTTTCAAGTACAATTTTGTCAATGCCAATCTTTCGGGTCCTATTTTGACGCGGACACGTGTGGACAAAACAGGAACGAAGGTAACAGAGCCGTTGTTGGGTTTCCGGGTATCGGCGCAAATGCGGAAGAATGGCGACGCAAGCCCACCTGCATTACCTATATTTAAGGTTAAAGACGACGTTTTGGCAAATTTGGAAGCGCATCCTTGGACGGTTATTGGCACAGGTGCACGCGTGGCTTCTGCGGAGTTGTTGAAGTCAACTGACTATGAGGCGTTGAAAATTCGCCCTAATCAAGACTATGCACAGTATGATTTTACGGGTAAACTCGATGCCCGCATTTCAAAAGCGATGGACGTGACCTTGTCAGGCAACTATTATCATATTGATAGTAAAATCTCGCTTGGTGATGTCTTTAATTCGCATAATAATCCGACAAATAGATCCGATCGTTTTCGGACGAACTTCCGTTTCCGTCATCGTCTCGGCAATACTGAGGGGGGCAAAACGACGAATACTACAATTGAAAATGCTCAATATACGCTTCAATTTGGCTACGAAAAGAACTTTTCAAAGGCAATGGACGAGCGGCATGGCGATAAATTGTTCAATTATGGTTATGTTGGACAGTTTGATACAAAATGGGATCCGACCTTTATTGAGGACTCAACAGGTACGCATCAGAATGGCTATCGGCAGGTTTTTGCGGGTTATAAGCTGTCAGACATTAATCCCGTTTTAGCAAATTTCAACCGTGATGCAAATGGAAAAGATTTGGAAGCGGGTTCTGGGGGCAATAATTTGAATGTTTTTAACAGCATTTTCAACCAAAATGCCCTTCAAAACGTATGGAATTTTCACTCAAACGTCGGACAAGTCTATAATAACTTTTCCAAGAATGATGGTAATTTGATAACAGGCCAAGCTACCCTTAACTTTGATATCATTCCAGGTGGTTCAAAAGAAAAAGCGCATAATATCCAAATGGGTTTTATCTATGAGCAACGGATTGACCGCGCTTATGCAATTGCCCCTGAACGGTTGTGGTATATCGCTGACTTATTACAAAATGGCAATATCAACGGTACAGGCGTGGATACGACTAAGTATTTAGGTCGTGATTCACTTATCAACGGTCAAAAAGTTAAGTTGTATGCGCCTGCTGAAAATACGGCAATTAAGGATAAAACGGATTTGGGTTTTTACAAAAATCTTAGAACCAAAACAGGACAACCTTATTTGTCTTTCGGCAATGTTAACAATTTGACGCCTGACCAGCTATCCCTCAGTATGTTTACAGCGCGTGAGCTGAATGACCAAGCCTTGTTGGGCTACTATGGTTATGACTATTTGGGCAATCAAATTTCGACCAATCAATTTACATTCAATGATTTCTTCACCGCTAAAGATGCCACGGGAGCGCGTACCTTTCCTGTTGCACCGCTTCAGCCGCTTTATATTGCCGGGTATATTCAAGACAAATTTCGCTATAAAGACGTGATTTTCAGTTTGGGTGTGCGGGTTGACCGTTATGATGCTAATAATAAGGTGTTGAAAGACCCTTATTCCTTATAT
>JANMJN010000960.1:0-2550 GCA_031371355.1 Saprospiraceae bacterium | reverse complement strand
TACAATTCAACGATACATATTCTACATACTCACATCTACTTTACTACAAAAATGAATTTCTGGATGGACGTGAAGCCTTAACAGGAAAAAGGGATTTCGATTATTTGAATGATTAGTGCTGAAAAACGGCAACTTTCACACGGAGGTTGCCGTTTTGCTTTTTATACTGAGGGGGTGCTGCTTTCCTTGTTTTTTTCTACTTTTGCGGACTTTTTCAAAATTATTAATATTCAATCAGTTATGTCTGAACTCACAACGAAATACACCCCCGCCGACATCGAAGACAAATGGTACGCCCATTGGGAAAAAAGCGGCTACTTTCACAACGAACCCGATGACCGTGAGCCGTTTAGCATCGTCATTCCACCGCCCAATGTAACGGGTGTGTTGCACATGGGACATATGCTCAACAATACGATTCAAGATGCTTTGACGCGTAAAGCGCGTTTGGAAGGTAAAAATGCGATTTGGATTCCAGGTACTGACCATGCATCTATTGCGACCGAAGCGAAGGTTGTGCGTATGTTGCGTGAACGAGGCATAAAAAAATCGGATTTGACCCGCGACGAGTTTATGGATTATGCATGGGAATGGAAAGAAAAATATGGCGGCATTATTTTACAACAACTGCGTAAACTTGGTTCGTCTTGCGATTGGGAACGGACGGCTTTTACAATGGATAAAGGCTATTCTGAAGACGTTATCCGTACGTTTGTGGATTTGTATAACAAAGGCAAATTGTACCGTGATTACCGCATGGTCAACTGGGATTGTGAAGCCAAAACAGTTTTGTCTAATGAAGAAGTGATTCATGGCGAGGAGCAAGCGCAGTTGTTTCATGTCAAATATTTTTTAGAAGACGTAAACTCCCCTACGGGGCAGGGGGCAGAGGGGGTCGTTATTGCCACACAACGACCTGAAACGATTATGGCGGATACGGCTGTGGCAGTTCATCCCAAAGACCCCCGTTATGCGCATTTAGCGGGTAAAAAAGTCATCGTTCCGCTTGTAAATCGCGCCATTCCAATCATTTTTGATGATTATGTTGATATTGATTTCGGAACAGGCGCTTTGAAAGTCACGCCTGCACATGACCCGAATGACTATGAATTGGGCAAAAAACATGGCTTAGAAGTTATTGATTTACTGAATGAAGACGGTACGTTGAATGAGAAATGTGGCATCGCTTCGCTCGTCGGTGTTGACCGTTTTGAGGCACGTCGCTACATGAAAAAGTTGTTGGCAGATGCGGGCAATTTGATTGAAATTAAAGATTATAAGACCAATATTGGACGTTCAGAAAGAACAAATACGGTTGTTGAGCCGCGTATGTCGCTGCAATGGTATGTGGATATGAAGGCTTTAGCAGCACCTGCTTTGGAAGCTGTTGAGACAAATGACATTGATTTTTATCCAAAATCTTTCAAAAACATCTATCGCAGTTGGATGACAGAGATACGGGATTGGTGTATTTCGCGGCAATTGTGGTGGGGACATCGGATTCCTGCTTACTACTATGGTGGTGAGACTTTCGTTGCAGTAACGGCGGAAGAAGCATTGGTTTTAGCGCAAAAACATTTTCCAGACACCCCCCTCAGTATTTCAGACCTCAAACAGGACGAAGACGTATTGGACACGTGGGCTTCGTCGTGGTTGTGGCCTATTTCAACACTCAATGGTTTCAAAAATTCAGAAGAGTTTAATTACTACTATCCGACAAGTGTTTTGGTAACGGGTTGGGATATTATTTTCCTGTGGGTGGCTCGTATGGCAATGGCTGGTTTTGAATGGAAACAAGAACGTCCGTTCAAAGCGGTGTATTTTACGGGTATGGTGCGAGACAAACAACGCCGCAAGATGTCGAAGTCTTTGGGCAATTCACCTGATGCACTGAAATTGATTGAGGACTTTGGGGCAGACGGTGTGCGCTTCGGTATGTTGGCTTCGAGTCCTGCTGGAGGCGATTTGCTGTTTGATGAAAAGCTGTGTGAACAAGGGCGTAACTTCTGCAATAAACTCTGGAATGCCTTGCGTTTGATTAAAGGTTGGGAAATTACAGAAACAGCTCAATCAGATACAGAACGTGTCGCTGCTGCTTGGTTTGAATCAAAAAGCAATACCGTTTTGGCTGAAATTGAGGAGAATTTTACGCAATTCCGTTTGTCAGAAGCGTTGATGAGTTTGTATAATTTCACTTGGGATGACTTTTGTTCATGGTATTTGGAAATGATAAAACCTGAATATGGCAAACCGATTGACCGTGAAACTTTAGAAATTACAGAACGCATTTTAAGGAAATTGATGGCAATGTTGCATCCGTTCATGCCTTTCATCACAGAAGAGATTTGGCAACAATTGGACGGCAAAAATACTGAGGGGTCTGATTTATGTGTTGGCACATATCCAAAAGTTACTGCTGTTGATGCAGCTTTGGTAACAAAAGTAGAAGCGGCTAAGGATATTATTTCAAAAATACGTGAAGTCCGCAATTCAAAGGGTTTGAAACCACGTGAAGCACTTGTCGTTAAGTTTCAAGGTTCTGAAACGGTT